>JAIQFL010000203.1 GCA_020073365.1 Terriglobia bacterium
CCGGACGGCTTCGGCAAGGACATCGTCGACAACCGCCTGCTGGAAGACGTGGCCGATACCGCGCCATTCAAGTGGAACGGCGCCAATCCCAACCTGGAAACCGAGTGCGGCCCACGTACGGAGAAGTTCTTCTACCGGTCGGAAAGCTACGACGGATTTGAACTGGCCGACCTGGTGGCCTATATCAAATCGATGCCGCTCCGCCCCAACCGTTACCGGACGCCGAACGGCGAGCTGACGCCGGCCCAGGAGCGCGGCAAGGCCGTCTTCGAGCGGACGCGGATGAAGGACGGCACGCCTATTCCCCCAGCCAACCAGTGTCCGGTCTGCCACTCCGGGCCGCATTACACCAACCAGAAGCTGGCCGACGTGGGAACCGGCAAGGCAACCGACCGCTCGCCGCTGATCGATGTGCCGCAGTTGAGCAACATCGCGCTGACGGCGCCCTATCTGCACGACGGTTCGGCCCGAACGCTGGAAGAGATCTGGACCGTGTTCAACCCCAAGGACACGCACGGGGTGAGCAACGATCTCCAGAAAGACGAGCTCAACGATCTGATCGAGTACCTGAGGACGCTATGAGGAATAGGTTCGTAGTCCTGCTGGTGGTGGCCTCGGCGGCGCTCGCGGCCGAGCCCGAAATGCCGCGCTTCCGATGGGAGAGCTTCACCACTGCCAACGGCCTCCCCGACGATCACGTCTTCAACGTGTGCGTGGACGGCAAGCGCGTGTGGGCGGCAACGGAAAACGGCTTGGGGCTGTACGAAAACGGCAAATGGAAGGTGTACCGTCCCGCGGATGGCCTGGCGCACCGTGCCGTGCTGTACGTGGCCGCGGACCCGCGGACCGGCGACATCTGGGCCGCCACCATGGGCGGGTTGAGCCGCTTCTCGGCGGGACGGTTCGTTAATTACACGCAGCTCTCGAGCGGCCTCGCGAACGACGTGGTCTACGGCGTCGCCGTACTGGGCGATTCGGTGTGGGTGGCAACCGCCGCCGGCGGCAGCCGCTTGAACACGCGCACCGGCGAGTGGACCCTGTTCAACGAGCGCAACACCCCCATGTACGAGATCTGGACGTACGCGGTGAACGCCACGCCGTCCAAGGTCTACTACGCGGTTTGGGGCGGCGGCGTGCTCGAATACGACGTCAAAACCGGGCGCTGGAAGGATTACAACGACCCGGACGGCGAGACCGAAATGGTGCTCTACAAGGACCAGGGGCTGATTCACGAAATCACCACGTCGGTCAGCTACGCCGAGAAGGACGGAATTCTGTGGGTGGCCACGTACTTCGGCGCCAGCCGGTATGACGGCCGCAACTGGAAGAACTTCTTGAACAAGGACAGCGGCTTGCCCAGCAACTTTCTGAACCAGGTGAAGGCGCTGGACGGCAACCGGGCGTGGTTTTCCACGGACAAAGGGCTGGCTTACGTGGATGGCGATACCTGGGCCGTTTACCGTCCGGCGCTGGACACCGGCAAGCCGGAAATGCTGATTCGCGATCGGGCGGGCAAGGTGGCCCACATCGAGACGGATACGGCTCCGGCGCATCACTATGTTCTCGGGGTGGATTTTCAGGACGACGATATCTGGGTGGCGACGGCCAAGGGCCTGAGCCATGGAATCCGGATCAAATAGGAAAGCGAGGGAAATGCATATGACCATCACGGAAGCGCTCGACCAGATCGCGGGCGCGAGGACCATTGAGAAGACGGCGATTAGTGCGCGCGTGGCGTTGAACGAGGCGTACTGCTACACGCGCCCGAGTTCGTTCTCGCGAGGCCTGCGGCTCGATTTGAACGGGATCGTCATTCTATTGATCTCCGGGACAGCCAGCATCGGCCCGAACGGCGAGACGCTCCATGTGGGGGACTTCCGCGCCCAGATGCGGCGCACCATCGCCAATATCACGGCCCTGCTGGAAGCCGAGGGCGCCACGTGGCATGACGTGGTGCGCACCACCTGTTACCTGCGCGATATCGAACGGGACTACGCCGCGTTCAACGAGGAGCGCACCGCCTTTTACGAGGAACAAGGCCTCGATCCGTTGCCCGCCTCCACTGGCATCCAAGCCATACTGTGCCGGCCCGACCTGCTGGTGGAAATTGAGGCGATCGCCATGTTCCGCGCGCAGAAGGAGGAGTAATGGCGAGGCGCTCGGCTAAGGGCTTGCCAAGAACAGCGCTCCCTGACGGCGTGCCCTGTCATTCTGTGATCCCCAAATGGCTGCTTGCCCTACTCTCGGTGGGATGCCTGTGGGGCCAGGCGGCGGTCCCTTGCTCTTGCGGCGCGAACCCGCGTGGCACGCCGCCGAATCGGGAACTGCATCCCTACGCCAACGCCCCCGAAGACATGCGGCCGTTTTCGAAATTCACCGTGCCGTATTACGAGAATTACGGAACGCTGGTGGAATATAACGGCGCTGCTCGGGATGTCCCGACCGTAAAGCCGGAAGCCATCGACGAGGTGCGCATCGGTTTCCTCGGCCCGGTGGAGAACCATCCCGACGAGCGACTCGGGAAGATGATGCTCGCGGGCGCCCAGCTTGCCATCGAAGAAGCCAACGCCCGCGGCGGGTATGGCGGCAAGCCGTTCCGGCTGATGGTGCACAACGACAAAGCGGTGTGGGGCGCTTCCAGCAACGAGATGGTCAAGATGGCTTACGACGAGAAGGTGTGGGCCATGCTGGGCTCCATCAGCGGCGATTCCACCCACATCGCGCTGCGAGTCTCACTCAAGGCCGAGGTTCCGATTGTCAACAGCGCCGCCACCGATCCCACCATCCCCGAAACCATCATCCCCTGGTACCTCACGACCATTCAGGACGACCGCGTGCAGAGCTATACGCTGGCGCGCCGGATCTACAGCGACCTCAGACTTCAGCGCATCGCGCTGCTCCGCGTGAACGACCGCTACGGCCGGTTCGGCGTTCTCAAGTTCAAGGATGCTTCGAGGCGGCTGGGCCATCCGGTGGTGATCGAGCAGAAATATCTGCCGGGAGACCAGGATTTCCGCCGCGCCTTGCGCATCATCGGGGAATCGGGCGCCGACGGAATCGTGATCTGGGGCGATGCGGCGCCGGCGGGCGGCATCCTGAAGCAGATGCGCGAGATGGGGATGAAGCAGCGCGTCTTCGGCAGCTTCCGCGTACTGGGCGACGACATGCTGCGCATCGCCGGGGATGCCGCGGAGGGCCTCGAAATCGTATTCCCGTTCGATCCGACGCGCGACGACCCCGCCTGGCTGGCCTTCAACCAGGGGTTTCAGAAGCGATTCGGCGGCCGCCCGGAGGTGTTTGCGTCGCTGGCCTACGACACCATGAACATCCTCCTGCAGGCCATCTGCCGCGCCGGTCTGAACCGCGGCAGGATTCGCGATGCGCTCACCGGACTGGAGAGCTACAAGGGCGTCACGGCTGAGATGACGTTCGATCCCAATTGCAAGAACATCGTGCCGATGTACCTGGCGACGGTGCACGGGGGCAAGTACCAGTTCCGGCGGTATCCCATGCAGTTGCCTTATGCCAAGGTAGGCGAAGGGGGCGTGGAATACAACGGTCCGCCGGTAGGTGATGCGCCGCCCGGCGCGCTGCGCATCGGAATCTTCGGCCCCGACGCGGTCCGGGTGGTGGCGGGCTTATCGCCGCTGATGGAGGCGCATGGGGGCCGTTACGCGCTGGCCGCGGTGGCATCGGACGGGCCATGGGGAAAGGCCTCCAGCGATCTGGTGAAGCTGATCTACGAAGACCACGCGCTGGGGCTGATCGCGACCGACCGGAATTCCAGTCACCTGGCGGAGCAGCTTGCCGTCAAGTCCTTCGTGCCGCTGATTGCGGTCACTGCGGACCGTGACCTGACCTCGGTCAACATTCCCTGGGTCTTCCGGCTGCCTTCGGGCACTCCCATCGAGGCGGCGGTGCGGTGCCTCCTCGACGCCGCCGAGAAGGCGGGTCCGAATCGCGGGCGCCTGCGGGACGCCTTGGCTTCCGGGGCGGCATCTGTAGACGGATTTCGGTTCGATGCGAAGGGCGAAGTGCTTCCACGGTAGGGTAGCGGGCCCGGGCGGGTCTTGAAACGGATTCGGGAAGCCCTCACTTGGCGGCGGCTCCCTCAACGGTCGCGCCTCGGTAGCTCGCGCTGAATCGCCACAACCGTAACCGGGCCGGGCGCCCCGCTCAGGAGTCCATAGGCGTGAAAATAACGCCGCTGCCAAAATGACCTCGGCCGCGCGTCATTCAGCCTCGGGCTCCTGTTTGTTGCAACTTTCCAACGCCGGTTTCCGAGGAGTTTGCCGACGGCCGCGCAGTTCCACGAGTCGGCGATGCCGCCAAGTGAATCGCACACGACGGAGCAGGCGCGCTTTGCAGGATAGTGATCGCTAGTCACGATAGGTTCCTGTGTTTCGCGAGGACGCAGTCGATGACTTTGGACGGCGTCTGGTCCCGGCCGGCCGGTGCGCGGCTTCCCACGCATAGAGCCCGGCCCGGCCCCGGATTCGTTCTGCGACGCTTGCCCGATGTGGCGCCGGCGATCCCATTCGATTCCGCAAGCACGTGCAAAAACGCAAAATGACTGTTTTGTTATATCGGCATGGTATGCTGATAAATGACCGGATCACGAAAGATCCTCGTCAACTACAGCCGTGAGGCGGCAGGAGCATGGGAGATGAACCGTCAACAGATATCTGAAACCGCCGGGGCGTTACCGCTGATCCCGCCCGTGTCGGCCAAGCACCCCCGCTTGTACAAGTACTTCTCCGAAGGCCGGTGGGCCAAAGCGTTTCTGCGTGGAGAACTCAGGTTTCGCTCCTTGGCGTACTTTCGCGATTATGAGGACAACAACGTCAGGGAAGATGCTAACGAGGGAATGTCTCTCTACCGCCCGCACGAGGGCCTGATTGTCGAGAACCAGAGGCAGGGCAGGACATTCAACCTTTCGGGACACGCTTTAGAGTCAGCGGCGAACCAGGAAGAGATCTTCGTATATTGCACAAGCAGGTCGCTGACCCACGAGCTTTGGAAAAGATTGCCGCTCTGGGCCGTTGACGGTGTACTCGGGAACAGGCACGCACCGCCCAGTGGCGGCTACCGATATCGCCTTAACGCCGAACATCCCAGATCGCCGTTTGGGGACCGTAAGTGGCATAAGTCCAGATCCAACTGCGCCGCCCGCACGGACTAGGAGTAAGCGTTGCAAGCGCGTTTTTGGGGGTTATTTGGCCAGAATCGCAATAAGGCTCTGGGTGTCTTGAGGAGGTAGTTTCTGCAACTCCATGAGTAGCAGAAGGGAGACGCCAGCACCCTGCGTTGTGCTTTTCGCGGGATTGATGTCAGACGGGCCGAAAGCTGCAGAACCAGAACCGGTCAGACCTCGCTGATCCAATTCAAGAGCCTCCTGCAAAACGCCGATGAGCGCTGGCGAGAACGAAGGCACGGAACGGTAGTCGGAGGCCCTCAACATCGACTTGTCCTTGAGAGCGAACAACAGGAGAAGGCACAACTGCCGATACGAGAGGTTGTCCGCCAGACGAACGAGGTAGTTTGCGTACGGGCGATCGATGTCCTTTTGGAACGCCAAGTTCGCCATGAGGTTACCCATAAACGGCAACTTCTTCTCTTCGTGTTCACGCTGTACCGCTAGGATTACTCCTTCATAAACCTCTTCAGCTGCTGGTCGTCCTTCGGATCCAGGATGGAAGAATCCGTCCGATCGCACCTCCTCGCCGCTGTCCAACCTCTGCTTAATTCGCTCAACGGCGAAGGCTACGACGGCACCGACTCTCTGTTGTTCGCGAGGCCCGAGCAATCGCCGGTGGACCTCAGCGCCGAGTTTCTTTAGGACGTTTGTCAAAACTGGCCCACCTACGCCGCCGATGAGGGCACCTACCGGGCCAGCCACCATCAGACCGGCGGCCGCACCGGCGGCACCGCCCGCGATCTCCGCCCCCGCGCTGAGGATCTCAAGGATTCCTCGGTTGTCCTCAGTCTCAGAATTGGTAGATTGCGCCATCAAGATCAGGTTATACGAGCGAGCAGTATCGCGCACACGCGTAGTCATCTTGACAACGGAATTATTTTGACACCTATCGCTTTTAGGGGGCGGGCGTCCGTTTAGGGGTCGTCAGCGGTTGCCGCGGTTGCCGCGGTTGGCGCCCTTCTCCGGAATGGTTTTGGTGGCATGATAGAGACATGCCGAAGGCTCTGGCTGCCGAAGGGTTCTCACTGGCCATCGAGTACTACCGAGAAGAGGATGGGCGCTGGCTGGCTGATATTGCCGCGCTCCCCGGTGTGACCGCGTACGGCTGCGCGAAGAAGCAGGCCACAGCGGCCGTCCAGGCGTTGGCACTGCGCCTGATCGCAGACCGATTGGAGCATGGCGAAACCCTGCCCGGCCCCATGAACGTTTCCTCCATTGCCGCCTAAGAATCCAGAACTGGCCGGCCGTCAAAGCGCCGAAGGCTCTGGCTGCGCTGCTCCGGATCGGCTGGAGGATCAAACGCCAGGCCGGCACGTCCCACCGAATCCTCGAACGTCCCGGCTGGCCCGATATCCTTTTTGCCTACCACGACCGGGTGACTCTTGGCCCCACGGCCATGAAGGTCCTCGCCAGGAAGACCGGCCTGACTCCCACGGACCTGTAGCCGGCGGCCACGCATCAACCCATCAACCTGTTTTTCGGCGATTCGAATGCATCGGACGTGCCATGGGGAAAGGCCTCCGGCAATCTGGTGAAGCTGATCTACGAGGACCGCGTGCTGGGGCTGATCGCGACCGGCCGGAATTCCAGTCACCTCGCGGAGCAGCTTGCCGTCAAGTCCTTCGTGCCGCTGATTGCGGTCACTGCGGACCGTGACCTGACCTCGGTCAATATTCCCTGGGTCTTCCGGCTGCCTTCGGGCACTCCCATCGAGGCGGCGGTGCGGCGCCTCCTCGACGCCGCCGAGAAGGCCGGTCCGAACCGCGGGCGCCTGCGCGATGCCTTGGCTTCCGGGGCGGCATCCCAGGACGGATTGCGGTCCGATGCGAAGGGCGAAATGCTTCCGCGGTAGGGTTGAGCGGGTGCTTTGGCTCCCGGTGTTCCCTGCGGCAGAGTGATGATGTCCCGTTTGGGCAATGTAGAGATGTCCTACAAAGTCCTACTTTAGGCGGATTGACATCCGAGGTGGTTAACGATAAAATCACCTGGAACTATGAAAAGGGGGTCTTCGTGCGTCTTAGCTCTACAAGAGTACTCTTGCTCCTTGCCTTCGGAGCATCGGCATTGCTGGCGCAGACCGATCGGGCGACACTGCGCGGCACCGTCACTGACCCGTCCGGGTCGGTGGTTCCAAACGCGCAGGTGTTGATCCAGGAGGTGGGCACGAACGTTGAACGCAAGCTCGCTACGGACGAAAACGGTAACTACGAGGCGCCGGCGCTGAAGCCCGGCCACTACCTGATCAAGGTCGAGATCACCGGTTTTCGCGGTTTCCTGGCGGAGGACGTCCTGCTCGACGCCGGCCTGACCCGGCGGTTTGACATCGCACTACAGGTGGGCGCCACAACCGAGTCGGTAACGGTCACGGGCGGCGCTTCGTTGATCCAGACTGAAAACGGCGCTATTTCGGGCGAACTCGACAAGAAGAAGTTTCTCGACCGGCCGTTGGTGGACGTCTATCCGTCCCCATTGGCCCTGATGACGACCATGCCCGGTATCCAAGGCAATGGCTGGAACCTGGTCATGTCGGGGGTTACCGATCGCAACAAGCAGACCTGGGCGATGGATGGCGTGGCCAACGACACCACCGGCGACCAACTCGACAACCCCGCGTTCTTTGAAACCGTGCAGGTCAACGAGGTGTCCAGCGGCACGGAATTGACGCGCGCCACCAGCTTCAACATGATCTCCAAACGTGGCGCCAACGACTGGCACGCCTCTGCGTACTACAAACATGAGAACAGCGGACTGAATGCCACCGAGACCTTCAACCGGGCGTCAGGCCTGAAGAAGGCACCGTACATCCTGCACGAGGCCGATGCCGACCTCACCGGACCGATCATCAAGAACCGGACGTTCTTCTACGCGGCCTGGATTCACCAGGTGATACCGCTGGGCTCGTTTACCCTGCGAAACACGCCCACCCTGCAAATGCGCAATGGGGACTTCAGCCAGTTCACCACGGCCATCAAGGACCCGTTCAACAACAACCTGCCCTTCCCCAACCAGCAGATACCGGCCAGCCGGTTCAGCTCCGTCGGGCAGAAGGTCATGGACCTCTATTACCCCAAGCCCAACTTGGGCGGGCCCAACACTTTCACCAACAATTACGGCTGGTACTTCCCCTACAACTCAGACCTGTACAAGGGCGACTGGCCTTTCATCCGCGTCGACCAGAAGATTTCCGACAAGAACAACCTGTACGTGCGGTGGATGCGGCGCAAGACGCCCTACATACGCCCAGGCTCGGGATTTGAATGGTCAACCTACACGCAGGCGCGCGATCACCGGCAGACGGTGGTTTCCGATACGCACGTGTTTTCGCCCAGCGTGGTCAACATCTTCACGTTCGGCCACCAGACCGATTACTTTATCTACGGCGAGGAAGAGAAGGGCGTACAGCCGCTGACCGGCGCCGACGCGGTGAAGGCCATCGGCCTCCAGGGCACTAACGCGAAGGGCTATCAAGCCATGGGCTTCCCGCAGATGACCGTCAACGGCCTCAGCACTCTGGTGAATAGCACCGGTGCCATAGACAATGTCAACGCCAACGATGGTGTGAATACATTTACCGACACCCTGACCTGGTCCAAGGGAAAGCACGTGTTGAAGATCGGCGGCGAGTTCCGTCACTACTGGTGGTTCTCCGGGAGCCTCTCCAACGACGTTTACGGTACCTTCAATTTCAACGGGTCTATCGCCGGCAACGGTTTTGCCGAATTACTTCTGGGAGTTCCGTATACCGCCACCAGGTTAGACCCCCTGGTGAACCGCCTCAACCACGACAAGCAGTTGGGCACGTTCATCACCGACACGTTCAAGGTCACTCCGAAACTGACGCTCGACTTCGGACTGCGTTGGGACTATTACGGCATTGCGACGTACGATGACGGGCTCATGTACAACTTCGATCTCACCACCGGCAAGGTGGTGGTTCCCCAGGACGCCCTGTCCAAGGTCAATCCGCTGTACCCGAAAAACATTCCGATTACTACCGGACAGGTCGTGCCCAACGTTCCCTGGCATAACATCCATCCCCGGATTTCGGCAGCCTACCGCCTCACCGACAAGACCGTAGTGCGCGGCGGTTACGGCGAGTACACCGACAGTTGGAGCTACACCGCCCGCCGGCCGGGGGCCTCTCCGTTCCAGTTGTCCGAATCGTACACCAACGTGATCTCGTCCACCGGGCCGCTGTTCACGTTCCCCAACCCGTTCCCGACGAGCCTCTCTTCCGCCACCGTGCCCAGCCAGAGCGTGACGGTGCTGCCACTCGATACCAAGATCGGCACGATTCGGCAGATCAACTTCACCATCGAGCGGCAGATTGGCGAAAAACTCGGCCTCCGTCTCTCCTACATCGGCATGCGCAACACCGGGCTCGCCTACGGCACATACAATATGGACAAGCCGCAGCCGAGCACCGCTACATTCACACAGTCGATGCGGCCCTACAACCTCTTCACCGCCGTCAACGTGTTCGGCGACGACGGGAAGGTGAACTACAACTCTCTCCAGGCTGAAATCCAGAAGCGCATGGGGTCGTTCACTTTCAATTCGAACTTCACCTGGTCGAAGAACATGTACAACTGGGCCAACCAGGAGAACCCGTACGCCATTACCGACAAGTGGGCGCGGGACTCCGCCAACCGCGACCGGTATTGGGTCACCAGCTTTACCTGGGCGCTGCCTTTCGGGAAACAGCAGAGATTCCTGGCCAGTGCGCCCGGCATTGTCGACGCCGTGCTTGGCGGGTGGACCACGCAGTTCATCTCTACTTTCGCCTCGCCCACCTACGTCTCACCGTCGTTTTCCGGCTCGGATCCCTCCGGCACCCAAACCTCCGGCGGACTGCCCGACGCCATCGCGAGCCCCTATTCGGGTTTAGACCGGACGATCAACAAGTGGTTCAATGCGGCCGCATTCGCCGTGCCGCCGAAGGGGCGTTTTGGGAATGCCAGCCCGAATTCCCTCGAGGGCTTCGGCATCGCCGTTCAGCACCTAAGCGTGGCCAAGGGCTTCCGCATCACGGAGCGTTTCCGCGCCACCCTGACGGGAGCATTCTCAAACCTGTTCAACCACCCTCACTTCGCGAGCATCAACACCAACATCTCGAACCCGAACCCGGGCATGTTCACCGGGACCAGGCCCAACTACGAGCCGGAAAAGACGAGTTACCGGCAAGTAGACGTGAAACTCCGGCTTCAGTTTTAACACGCCATTAACGGCACCGACAGGGGAGGCGCAAGCCTCCCCTTTTTTTTCGCTAGGCTGTAATAGAGATGCCCAAGGGTGCTGTCGTCGTCGTTGTGTGGCTGCTTGTCTTCGGCACGTTGCGTTGGGCGGCATCGTCCGAGCCCCGGGTCCAGTTCGTCAACGTGGCGCGCGAAGCCGGCATCTCCTTCAGGCACGAGAACGGCGCGTCGCAGGAAAAGCTGATGCCCGAGACTTTCGGCTCCGGCGTGGCATGGATCGATATCGATAACGACGGCTTGCCTGATCTCTTCTTCTCCAACGGCGCGGACCTGGCCCACGACAGGCCCTCGCCGGGGAATGTCCTCTACCACAATCTCGGCAACGGCAAATTCGAGGACGTCACAAAGAAGGCGGGCGTGGCCGGCAACGGCATGTTCGCCACGGGCGCGACCGTAGGCGACTATGACAACGATGGCTTCCTCGATCTCTTCGTCACCGGCTACAATTCGCGCCAGCTCTTCCATAACAACGGCGATGGGACGTTCACCGACGTGACCGCGAAAGCGGGCGTGGCCGGCGGCGGGTGGAGCAGCAGCGCAGCCTGGGTGGACTACGACCGCGACGGCTATCTCGACCTGTTCGTGGTGCGCTACCTGGACTACGACATCAAGAACGCGCCGTACTGCGGCTACAAGCAGGAGGGCTACCGCATGTACTGCGACCCGCAGCAGTTCGACGGCGTGCCGGCCCAGTTATTCCACAACAACCACGACGGGACCTTTGCCGACGCCTCAGTCAAGGCGGGCATCGCCAACCGCGCGGGAAAGGGGCTCGGTGTGGTGGTCGGCGATATCGACCTGGACGGCTGGCCGGACATCTTTGTCACCAATGACGGCGTGCGCAATTTTCTGTACCGCAACAAGGGCGACGGGACGTTCCAGGACATGACTTACACGGCTGGCACCGGTTTCGACATGAACGGCAAGGCCATGGCCGGAATGGGAACCGAGATTGCCGACTTCGACGGCGACGGGCTCCCGGACATCTTCCTCACAGCCTTTTCGCGAGAGTACAACACGCTGTTCCGCAACCTGGGCAAACTGAAGTTCGAGGACGTGACGCTCAAGGCCGGGCTGCAATCGGGCTTTCTGACGCTGGCGTTCGGCACCAAGCTGTTCGACTACGACAACGACGGCGACCTCGACATCTTCTGCACCAACGGTCACGTCACGGACAACGTGGAGCTCTACGACCCGCAACTCAGCTACAAGCAGAGCGACCTTCTCTACGAGAACATCGGCGGCGGCAAGTTCAAGGATGTTTCGGCCGAGAGCGGACCGGCGTTTCGCATCAAGCACGTGGGCCGCGGCGCCGCCATCGCCGATTTTGACAACGACGGGGATCTGGACATCGTCATCGCCGACTGCGGCGGCCCCGCGCTGCTCTATCGCAACGACGGCGGCAACCGGAATCACTGGCTTGCGATCAAGGCGCGGGGAAGGGAAAGCAACCGCTTCGGCCTCGGCTCGAAGGTGCGGGTCACCGCCGGCGGAGTGACTCAGTATCGCGAGATCAATCCGTCGGGCAGCTACCTGAGCACCAGTGACATGCGGCTCTACGTCGGGCTGGGCAAGGAGACCGTTGCCCAGCGCCTGGAGATCGAGTGGCCCAGGGGCAAGAAGCAAGTGCTCGAAGACGTCCCCGCCGGTCAGGTTCTGAACCTGGATGAAGCCAACGCTCGCTGATGGACTCGACAGGCTTCGTGCGCGCCTCAGCATTGCCGCAGGTGAGATAATGGCAACGATGGCGATGACGCTGACTGCTGTGTACATGAAGGTCCAAGAGGGTTACGTGGCCTTCATAGAGGAACTGCCCGGTGCTAATACGCAGGGCGAGACTCTCGACGAGGCTCGGGAGAATCTCAATGAAGCCGTCGCGATGGTTCTGGAAGCCAACCGCGCGTTGGCAGAGCGGTCCCTCGAAGGCGCCACCGTGATCCGCGAGACCTTCGTGCTACCCGCGGCATGAAGCGAGTCGAACTGATCCGGCATCTCGACAGCAATGTCTGCGAATTCCTTCGTGAGGGAAACAATCATACCGTTTACGTCAATCGTTTGGCCCGCAAGTCCTCATTGATTCCACGCCATCGCGAGGTGAATGACTTTCTGGCCCGCAAGATTTGCACCGACCTTCAAATTCCGAAGCCATAGATGTACGGTCCGCCCGGTGTAGTGCGCTGCATTGCGGTCTGCTGGCAGGGCCGGTTGTTTACCTCGATCCGGCGACGAGCGGTTGTACGAAGCGCATTGCCACTCGGGTGTTGTAGTCCTTGCGGTAACGCCGATGCAACTCGTCATCGGGGTAGTGTTCTTCAGCAGGATACGGGTAGCGGCTCATGGCGTGGAATGGCAAAGGCTCCACGGACTGCGAAAAGGCTGTGTTGGCATCGGCATCCTTGGCCCAACCGTCAACCAGCAGGAGGAAATCGCGCCGCCAACCCGAGGGCAGTGCGGGAAGCCCGCGGGCGGGGAAGAGCAGCCGCAACTCGTCGCCCGCGCCCATGATGACGAACCGGTCGTCGGCCGCGAGCGCCAATTCGCGAACGTCGCCGTAGCGCGTGTATAAGCCGGGTGTCTGGTTCCAGATGGCAGCCGGGGTCCAACGCGCGTACTCGAACCGCTCCGGCTGTTCCCTCCACGCGTCGATCACCGTGCGCGAGAAGCCGCGCAGCCGCAGTTCGGCCGAGTCGGCGCCGAGAGGCGTCAGCCGGACGGGCGGCGGGGCGGTGTCTTCGCTCAGGAAAATCTCGTCCCAATACACGCACAGGTTGGTGACGATGCGGACCTCGCGCGAGGCCGAGAGGAATTTGCCGGTGAGATCGACGGCGATGGTCTTGGGCTTGCCCGAAGGAATTCCCATGTCCTCCACCACCGTCCGCCACTGGCCGGCGGGATCTTTCACCTGCAGGTAAGGGAACACCAGGCCGCCGCCGGGCCGTTCGGACGCGCCCAGGAAAGTGCTTCCATCGGCCCAGTCCACCCAGCCATTCAGCAGCAGCACGGCCCGGTTGTCACGCGCCGTGCATGGCCCGAAATCGAGGGTCAGCGAGTGCAAATCGGCGACGCCGGCATAGTCGTGGCGGAAACCGGAAGCGTAGACCCGGTCGCGGCGTAGAATGCGGGCGAGGACGTCCCGCCCGCTGCCGTCGCGCGCGGCAATGGGATAGATGCGCTGGCGGACTCCGAACAGGCGGAATTCCGGGAACGGCGGTGATTTGAACTTCTCGTTCGTGAAAATCTCCGTCGTTTGCGGATGGTCGAGCGCAATCAACTCCGCCTGGTCGAGGTAGGAGACTTCGTGAAGCTCCTCGGTGATGCGGATTTCGTATCGGCCGTCTTCCACTGCCAAGGCCCCGCCGGGAATCTGCACGTACTCGTCATGATCCACCGGGAAGTACTGGCCGTCGCTCGAACTGGCCCCCAGCGGCGCCACCCCCAGCACGTCGGTGATGAACTGAAACGCCCGGCCATTCCAGGTGAAGATCATCGGGCAGGAACCCGACAAGCGCGGGGCCTCCTTCACCGTCAGGGTGCGCGAGGTCCGCTCGTTTGGCTGGTTCTGGATCATGCCGTTGGGCCAGGTGATGCGGACCGTGTCGGCCTGGCGGTACCGTCCGAGCCCGAATAGCAGCGGCACGCCGTCGAAGATCCGCTTGCGGTATTGGTTTCCGGCCTTGACCTCGACCTCGGCGCCCGGCGCCATCTTCAGGTTCTTGACGCCGGTGAGGGCCACGCGCAGCCACTCGTTTTTGACCGCGCTGCGGTTGGCCAGCAGGTGGAGGCTGCCATCGGGAGCCACCGCCGCCAGATCCGCGTGGCCATCGCCATCGAAATCGGCCTCGGCCCATGCGGTAGCTGCCGGCAATCCGGGTTGCGAAGCCGGGCCGGCAAAACGAGCAAGGCCCTGGCTGCGAGAGACTCCGTCATCGGCAATCAGGTCGGCGAACCCGCGATTCTCCAGGTCGGCAAGGACGAAGGCGCCGGTAGCCTTGGTGCGCTCGGCCTCGAATTTGCCGCCTCGATTCAGCGCCATCGAGATTCCAGCGGGCGTGGAAAACACCAGGTCGTTCCAACTGTCGTTGTTGACGTCCACGGCGCGCAGCCCGGCGGCGTTCGCCGGAACGGCATCTAGCGGGACGGCTTCGAACACGCCGCGCAACTGGTCGCGGTAGAGGACGCCTTTACGGCCGGCGTACGAGATGGCAAGATCGATCCCCTTCGTGTCGGGGATCGCGCGGAACGGCTCGCCCTGGAGCGCCTCTCCCGCGGCGAAGGGAAAATGCGACGTAAAGTCCTCGAATGCGCCTTTCCCCTGGTTCCGGAGCAGCACCGGTTTGGCGCCCAGCAGGAACAGGTCCAGATCGTAATCGTGATCGTAGTCGAGCCACACGGCGGAGTGGAATGGCCCGCCCGGGAGCTTGGCGCCGGCCTCTTCAAACCGGCCCCCCGTATTGTGGAACAGACGCGCGCCGGATTCGGTGATCACGCACAGGTCGGGAAGCCCGTCGTTATCGAAGTCACCCGCGGCCGCCGAGACCACATTCCGGATGCCGCCGAGCCCGGAGTTCTCCACCGGGTCGCTCCCCTTGCGGTACAGCAGCAGGCCGTTCCGCGACCAGGCGAGCAGGTCGGGATTCCCGTCGCCGTCGGCGTCGAGGACCAGAAGGCCAGCGGTCTTCGGGTCCGCCGTTCCTGCGAGTTTGCGATCGTCGAAGCGGAGGGGCGCCGGTGCAGTGGCACCGAGCCCCGCGGGACGGGCCTGGATGGGGTCGTACAACTCGGCATAGGGGCACCAGTCCATGTCTTCCGTTTCTCCGGCGGCCTGCTGACGCTCCTTCGCCTGTTGGAAATCGGCAAGAGCGGACTCAGCGGCTGCGTCGTCACCGTGGAGGCGGTAGTAGTTGTGAATCTGCACGCGCGGCGCCACCAGCCGGGGATCGAGTTTCGCCGCCATTTGAAACTGCTGGATGGCATCGGCCAGGCGCTCGGTGATGACGAACAACAGCCCGAGGTTGTAGTGGGAGACCGGCTCATCCGGAACCAGTTCGACCATACGCTGGAACTGCCGGATGGCCTCCGGGTAACGTCCCTGGCGCTTGTACGCCACACCCAGATTGAACCAGGTGTTCGGCAGGTTGGGGTTCTGCTTCTGCGCCCTTTCCAACTCGGCGATTCCGTTGGACACGTCACCCGACTGCAGCAGCGCCAGCCCGTAATTGAGGCGGTCGCGGAAGGAGTTCGGCGCCAATGCCAGCGCTTTCTTGAGTTCGGCGGGCGCTTCGGATCGGCCGGTAGGCGACTCGAACAAAGCCTTGCCGAGATTGCGGTGCCGCCACAACTCCGCATCGTCAGTCTGTCCGGATCCCTTCGGGATCCAGAGGCACAAGGCCGCCGCTGCGATAATGAGTGTTGCCAGCCAGCCAAGTTGTTTCAAGCGAGCCCGCCTGGTTTGCGCGCCATCATTCCACTACCCACCCATCGACATTGAAACGCCACGCGCCTTGGATACGATACCTCGGCCGATGTTTGCTATTCGACTATACCGCTGCGGTGAGCACCGCGTGCGGTATTTCTCGGTACCGGTACTGACCCTGGTACTCTCTGTCGCGAGGGAAGCCGCACAAAATCGAACCCGTCTATATCCAATTCAAACCCGGAGCACCCTTTAGTAGGGAAGAGAACACACATGAAGCAAAACCAAGTCGGAAATCAAAGCGTAGTCCTGCGGAGGAGACGAATATGAAGCACCACAGGATAGCGCAGTGGGTGGATTTCGCGCGAGCCTTGGTTCCAGAAGACGTTCGGGTGGCAATGCTCGATCACCTGGCGGACGGTTGTTCGGAGTGCCGGCAAGTTGCGGAGTTCAGCAAGAAGCTGGTTGGGGTTTGCCGGGGAATGGCGGGGTGTGACGTTCCGGATTCCGCAGTGCGGCGGGCACGGGCCATTATCCGGCCGCGCTTGCCGGCTCAGCCGAAACGGTGGGCGCGCATACCAGCGGAGTTGATCTTCGACAGCTTCCTGGCGCCGTCGCCTATCGGCCTGCGCTCCACCTGGCAGGTTGGATGGCAGGCCCTCTACCGTGCAGGAGATTGCTCGGTAGATCTCCGGGTTGAACCGGACTTGAGCTCATCTCGGGCGGCGGTAATCGGCCAGATCTCCAACCACGTGTCCCCGAATATCGAAATGGCTGATATTCCGGTATGCGTGAAACAGGGGAAGTTCGTGTTGGCGGAGGCGCGCAGCAACCGTTTCGGCGAGTTTCAGATGGAGTACGAGCAGCAGGGCCGGACCCGGCTTTGCATCTACCTGGATGGCGGTTCCAAACGCATACAGGTGCCTCTCAGGAGGCTGGCAACCGACAGACCTGCGCGAGCCGGCCGGTTGAATCCTGGGGTGCCCGCGGAACTAACGCGGTCCGGATCGGACAGTCGGTAGCTCGGGAAAAATGGGCGGGAGATCTCTCATGATGCGACCTATATTGCGGATTCCTTTTCTGATCTCACTGTTTTTCCTGAGAGCGTTTGCCCAGGATCACTACCTGGTACGCGCGCCTGGCGCGGCGATCCAACAAATCACCAGCCGGTACGGCGTGACGCTCGTCAACTCGCTGAACGGGTCCGGACAAGGCCTGCATGTGGTGAGTGTTCCCCAGGGTTGGAATGGGGCACAAGTGGTTCAGGCCCTCCGATCGGATCCTCAGGTGCAATGGGTGGAGCATGATGACGCGCTCACGGTACCGGAAGCAACCGCCGCCGGGCCGCAGCTTCGGTCGCATTCCGGGCATCTTCCGCTGGTCAATTTCCAGAGTATGCTTTACTACTTTGGAAGCATCGCGTGGGGCGCTTATGTCGACCAGCCCGCGGCTTCGCTCATCCACGTCTCGGATTCCCACCGGCTGGCTACCGGCGAAGGCACCGTTGCGTTTCTCGATACGGGGGTGGATTTCAGTCACCCGGTACTGGCATCGTCCCTGGTCATGGGTTGGGACTTCACGCGCAACTGGTCGGGCGGTTCCGACGCACCGGACCTGTTTCAGTCGACCACGCCGATGCTGGCTCAATCGACCACACCCATTCTGGACCAATCGACCACGCCGATTCTCGACGATTCCATCGTGGTGAACCAATCGACCACGCCCATCCTGGACGATGGCGCCAGTTTTATTCTCAGTCAGTCGACCACACCCATTCTGGATGGCTTCCAGGCGCCCCATGCCTATGGCCATGGAACGATGGTAGCCGGCCTGATCCACCTGGCGGCTCCGACGGCCAGGCTCATGCCGGTGAAAGTGTTCAGCAGCGATGGCACTTCCACGCTCTCCCTGATCATCAGCGGAATCTACTATGCGGTAGATCACGGGGCGAAGGTGATCAACATGAGCTTCAGCTTCGGCGGCACCTCCCAGGAAATGACCAATGCAATCAGCTATGCCAACTCGCATCGCGTGATTATGGTGTCTTCGGCCGGGAATAACGGACAAGCCATTGTGACGTTCCCAGCGGGGTACAACCAGGTGATGGGTGTAGGATCCACCAATAGCCAGGACGTCCGAAGCTCCTTTTCAAACTACGGCTCGGTCGTGACGGTGGCCGCTCCGGGAGAAGGGTTAGTCACCACCTATCCCTTCAACCGCTACGCCGCGGGATGGGGAACGTCTTTCAGCGCCCCCTTGGTGGCGGGAGCGGTAGCGCTGCTGGTGGACATGAACCCCAACATCAGCCAGGCCCAGGCGGCGCAAGCGATCTCGCACGCAGCGTCCATTGGGCAGGGAATGGGCGCCGGACGCCTGGACCTGTTGCAGGCTTGTAAAGCCATGCAGGGCGATAACGGAGGCGACACCAACAACGGTCACAACTGAACAAGTCACGCAACGGGAATCTGGGAATCATGGCTGCCGAAGAGCAAAACCACAATGATCGGAGAGAGACCGGCAACGCAGAATACGGTGACAGGCAACACTGTCCACGCGGCTCAACCTTTGTCGAATTCTACCCGGAGCCGGCAGTCAGACCGGCCGGGATGGCTGCGGGCCTGCACCAGCCTCTCGGCCACCAGGGAGACATCGGCAGGCTGAGAATCGTGCCGGCCGGCGAGATGCAGCCGGCCTCCGAACCGGTTCCGATTTGGCTCGCAGCGTTGCTGGCAACCCGTTGTCAGGCCATCGGCAAAGACGAAGACCACGCCGTGCGCTGGATTTGCGTCTCGGGACGAGCGCTCTACACCAATGCCGGCGCCCATACCGAATGGATCGACCCGCTGGGGGTCAGTCTCGAACGCGGCCATACGGTGGCGGTTTACTGGGCGCCCGGCGAATCGGCATACAGGGTGGAAGTGTGCCGGCAATACAATCAGTGCGCATGATGTCAGTTGCCGTCGCCGGAACTCCTCACCGCAACTGACCCGGCTGTGAGGTAGCATGCATGAAGTGAAGCGCTCAACCTCGGCCTCAACCTGGAACCGGACCTTGCTGGCAGATGTCCTCTTGTAGCTGTGCTGGAGGCGCAGACCGCGCAGACCGATCGGCCGCGCGCGAGGCCGGAGAGATCAGATTGCTTTCGATTGCGACCTGGTGCCTGGCTTGTGTCCAGGCGTTGCACGGCCAAGCCCCGCACATCGATTCTATCGACCCTGCGCAGG
Source organism: Terriglobia bacterium (assembly GCA_020073365.1). GTDB lineage: Bacteria > Acidobacteriota > Terriglobia > Bryobacterales > Bryobacteraceae > JAIQFL01. Next base: position 19,090 of record JAIQFL010000203.1, read on the forward strand.
GCCCCATCGCCGGCGGTACGGCTGTCACCATAAACGGCACCCACTTTCAGGGCGCGACACTCAATGTGGATAAGGCCACCATTGCGCCGAAGGCGCTCTCCGACACCGAGATTCGCTTCACGAGTCCACAGCACTAAGGCGGCGGTCGTTGCTTCTTTTGGATTCGACGCAGTCAAACCCGATCGGGCCGGCAACATCTATATCGCGGACGCGCACAATGTCTACTTACTCGATACGGAGGGGACTGTGCACCTGGTGGCGGCCGGTTTAACGAATGGGGCCTGTCCGGCGATGGCGGCATAGCCAGCAACGCCCAGGTCTGTCAACCCTGGGACGTGGCTCTCGATGGCACAGGAAACCTTTTCATCGCAGATACCAACAATAACCGTATCCGCCGCGTCGATGCTCAGACCGGGATCATCACCACCGTTGCGGGAAGCGGGCCGGTTAACGGTTATGAACACTATGAACAGAATGGGAAAGGAACCTTCTGCGGCGATGGAGGGCCGGCGACTCAAGCCTGCCTGAACACGCCCCATAGTGTCGCCCTGGACTCGGCGGGCAACCTCTTCATCGCCGACGGCGATAATAGGCACGATAATAGCCGGATGGAAGGTCGACACCAACGGAATCACAACCTTCGCCAATACGAAAACGTCCGGAACGAAGCTGGTCTTCGACCGGGTTGGCTGTCTCTACATCACCGACTACTTCGGTGTCTTCCGATATGACCCAGTTGGGACTTCAACCCGGCTAGCCCAAGTTCGTCACAGAACCGGCCGAACTTGGGCTAACTCGTTCAGAATCAGTTCATGCACTGGCCGAGTCTACACTACATTTGCGATTGAGTTCGAAGCGGTCGGGGAGGTTGATGTGGAGCTGGTAAAGGAGGGATTTCTGTTCGGCGTTGGGTTCGGTGACACGGCGGAGACGAAGCTCGCGACCGTCGGTGGTGGGAAGGATGATGTCGGCGCTTTGCAGG
>JAIQFL010000644.1 GCA_020073365.1 Terriglobia bacterium
CTACCGGGCCAACCTGGAAGGTCTGGCGGCCGAGCCCCTCACGGAGGAGGAGATGAAAGAGATATCCGGTATCGATAGAAACTGCCGCCTGATTAAGGGGCAGGTCTTCCTCTGGAAGGCGAACCAAACCTGGGAGGACCTATGGGACCCGAATGGAGAGATCCCCACGTGATCGGCGCCTTCCTGCCCGGCAACAGCACCGTGGAGCTCAGGGAAGCGCCGGTTCCCGAGCCCGGCCACGGCGAAGTCTTGCTGCGGATGAAGGCCTCGACGATTTGCGGCTCCGATATTCGCTGCATCTATCACCAGCATCTCGGCAAGGGTCCGGAGGGATACCAGGGTGTGATCGCCGGCCACGAGCCGTGCGGCCAGATCGTCAAGACCGGTCCCGGTTGCCGTCGGTTCGGAGAAGGCGGCCGGGTGATTGTGTATCACATTTCGGGCTGCGGCCTGTGCAACGATTGCCGGCGCGGCTACATGATTTCGTGCACCAGCGAGAAGTACCGGCGCGCGTACGGATGGCAGCGCGACGGGGGCATGGCGGGCTATCTGTTGGCCGAGGAGAAGGACCTGATCCACCTTCCCGACGAGTTGTCGTATGCCGATGGCGCGCAGGTGGCATGCGGTTTCGGAACGGTCTATGAGGGACTCCAGAAGATCGGGATCAGCGGCAACGACGCGGTGCTGATCACGGGTCTGGGACCGGTGGGACTGGCGGCCGGGGCGCTCTGCCGCAAGCTGGGGGCGGCGCTGATCATCGGGATCGATGTGATCGAGGAGCGCACAGGATTGGCCCGCGATTTGGGGCTGTGCGATGAAGTGCTGGCCAGCGGACCGGACAATGTGGAGCAGGTGAGGCGGTTGACCGGAGGGCACGGTGTGGAGCGCGCAGTGGACTGTTCGGCGAATGACCGGGCGCGCGCTACGGCCATCCGCGCCACCAGGAAATGGGGCAAGATCGTCTTCCTGGGGGAAGGCGGGCGGGTGGAGATGAATCCCTCGCCGGACATGATCCACGACCAGAAGACGCTGTTCGGTTCGTGGGTGACCTCAACCTGGCTGATGGAAGAACTGGTAGAGCGGCTGGTGCGCTGGAATCTGCACCCGGCGGACCTGGTGACGCACCGCTTCGGGCTCGAGAGAGTGGCCGAAGCGTATGCCCTGATGGCCTCGGGGAAGTGCGGGAAGGTAGCGGTGTGCTTCGATGAAGAACTTAGCTATAGCTAGAAAATGGTTGGCAGGCGAAAGCGCCTGCCCCACGGGAATCGCAGATCTCTGCCAGGCAATGTGGGGCAGGCGCTTCCGCCTGCCAACTCTGGGGCTCATTGCCATCCTCGGCAGTTACAGCTTCGCGGCCGCTCCAGGCACGGTGGCCGAACTGAAGCAGGCCTTCCAGCATCCGCCGGACGATGCGCGCATGATGGTGCGCTGGTGGTGGTTCGGTCCGGCGGTCACCAAGCCGGAGCTGGAGCGCGAGATGCGTGCCATGAAGGAAGGCGGCATCGGCGGGTTCGAAGTGCAGCCCACCTATCCCCTGGCACTCGACGACCCGGCGCACGGCTTCAAGAACCTGCCCTATCTTTCCGACGAATTCCTGGAGGCGCTGCGCTTCACCGGGGAGAAAGCCAGGGAACTGGGTCTGCGGATGGACCTGACGCTGGGCAGCGGATGGCCGTTCGGCGGTCCTCACATTCCGATCACCCAGGCGGCGGGAAGGCTGCGGGTGGTGCGGGTACCGGCGCCGGCGGACGGTTCGTCGCCGCCCGCTCCGAACCTCGCCGAGGGTGAGAAGCTGATTACGCAGACCCGGCAGGACTCGGCGGTGTTGTTCTTCATTGCGAGCCGTACCCGCCAGACGGTGAAACGCCCGGCGGTGGGCGCCGAAGGCTTGGTGCTGGATCACTACGACCTGGCGGCCATTCAGAACCACCTCAAAACGGTTGGCGAGCCGATGCTGCGGGCGCTGGCCAAGACGCCTCCCTATGCCATCTTCAGCGACAGCCTGGAAGTCTACAACTCGGATTGGACCACCAACTTCCTGGACGAGTTTCGCAAGCGGCGCGGATACGACCTGACGCCGTACCTGCCTGCCCTGGCGGGAGACATTGGTGAGAAGACCGGCGCCATCCGGCACGATTGGGGGAAGACGCTGAGCGAACTGGCAGACCAGAATTACCTCACGCCGCTTCGCCAGTGGGCCCAACAGCACGAGACGCGGTTCCGTTCCCAAAGCTATGGCATTCCCCCAGTCACACTCTCGAGCAGTTCACTGGTGGATCTGCCCGAAGGCGAGGGCACGCAATGGCGCCACTTCTCCGCTACGCGCTGGGCGGCTTCCGCGAGCCATCTCTACGGTAAACCGGTGACATCTTCGGAGACGTGGACCTGGCTGCATTCGCCGGTGTTTCGGGCAACGCCCCTCGACATGAAAGCCGAGGCCGATCTGCATTTCCTGCAGGGAATCAATCAACTGGTGGGACACGGATTTCCCTATTCGCCGCCGGAGGCCGGCGAGCCCGGCTGGCGGTTCTATGCGGCGGCGGTGTTCAATAATCACAACCCGTGGTGGCTGGTGATGCCCGACGTCACGGCATACATGCAGCGCGTCAGTTTTCTGCTGCGGCAGGGACAACCGGCTAACGACGTGGCGCTGTACTTGCCCACGGCCGACGCATTTGCGGGGTTTGCGCCAGGGCGCGACTCAGTGAACCAGGCCATGGACGGGCTGATCGGCCAGACCGTGATTCCGCAAATCCTGGACGCGGGATACAACTTCGATTTCATCGACGATGGAGCTATCGCGCACGGCGGCGTGCCGTACCGGATTCTAATCTTGCCGGGCGTGGAGCGGATTCCGCTGGCCACCATGCAGAAGATCGACGAATACGCACGAAAGGGAGGCACCGTGATCGCAACGCGGCGGGTGCCTTTACTGGCTCCGGGACTGATGGAAAGGGACCGCGACACTCCGAGGATTCGCGAACTGGCGAGCGCCCTGCGGCCCCTGACCGATGAGAGCAGACTCGGGGCGGAACTCCATAAGGCTCTGGCTGCCGACGTCGCGACCGCGCCGGAGATCGGCTTCGTGCATCGCAAGCTGGGATTCGCCGATGTCTACTTCCTGGCGAATACCAGCAACCATCCCGTGCATGCGCCGGCGGATTTTCGGATCGAGGGGCTGGACGCTACCGTATGGGACCCGATGACGGGCAGGGAGGCCTGGGCGGGAGGAAAGCGGCTCGACCTGATCCTGGCGCCCTATGAGTCGCGGATAGTGGTGTTTTCGAAAGAACGTGGGGACGGTCCTCTGTTGACCGCTGCGCCGCGGCCGGCGCCGCTGGATCTCAGTGCGGGCTGGAAGGTCACGTTCGCGGGGTCGTCCCAGGCGGTCACGATGGACGCCGGGCACTCCTGGACCGAGGACGATACGCGGAAATACTTTTCCGGGCAGGCGACCTATGAGAAGACCGTCACCTACCACGCCGCGGACATCGCCAGGCAAACGATCTATCTGACTTTCGGCGAAGGCGCGCCGGTCACCACGCAGGAAAGGCGATCCGGCTCGGGAATGCGGGCGATGTACGAAGGGCCGGTGCGCGAGGCCGCCGTGGTCTATGTGAATGGCAAGCGCGCCGGCTCGGTGTGGTGCGCGCCCTACCAGGTGGACGTGAGCGGTCTCCTGAAGGACGGAGAGAATACCATTCGCATCGTAGTGGCCAATACCGCGTTGAACCTGCTGGCGAAGGGGCCGCTGCCGGACTACCGCGCGCTAAATGCCAAGTACGGCGAGAGGTTCCAACCGCAGGACATGGGCAGCGTCCAGCCAGTAATGTCGGGCTTGCTGGGTCC
>JAIQFL010000204.1 GCA_020073365.1 Terriglobia bacterium
GTCAACGCGAGCGTCCGGGCGGGCACGCTGCTGGTCAACGGCGAGCTCGTCGGCAACGTGTACGCGAGCGAGCGCGTCGAGCTCTCCGGTAAGGCGCGGGTGCTGGGGCCACCTGATCGCGCAGGGTCATGCCCTTCATCCAGCGGCGGACCGTGGGCGAAGCCTTGAGGAGGGCCGGACTGGGTTTGGATGGAGGCGTGCGCAGCCGGGTCGCCGGCAATGCCGCCAGTGCCACCATGAGGAGTCCTGTAATAAGACGGGACGAGAGATGCGCCACGATCTCAGTGTGCCAGATTCAACGGCCCGCAGCACGCGACCGCGCCTCACCAGTTTTCTGAGTGGCGGGAGGTTTGCGCGGCGCCACCCGGTTCACCAGGCGCTTGACCCAGCGGACCAGGTGAACCGCCTCATTCGAATTCTTCTCGAGGACGATATCCGCTCCCGTGTTGCCCTCCGTCAATCCCAGCGGGTCGACGAAACCGGACAGCAGGATGACGCGCGCGTGGGGGTCCAGTGTGCGAATTCGCCCAATCAACTCGGCGCCGTTCATGCGCGGCATGCGGTAGTCCGTGACCACCACGTCGAAGTTGGTAGCTTCGAAGAGTTTCAGACCTTCTTCGCTAGTGCTGGCGACTTGTACGCAATACCCGACTTCCTCGAGTAGCGACTTGCGAACGAGCAATCCATCGTGATTGTCGTCCACCAACAACACGGTTGGATGGGGCGAAGCGGAAATTATCATTTCGGGGACGGTTGCGAGAGTAACAAAGCCGTAACGGGTCTGTCAACGTATTTGCATCGTCTTCTAAATTCGCCAGATCGAGTGCTTGACAAACGCTTCGCAGCATTCCTGCCATGTTGTGTTTGGAGGGCAGCGCCCTCGCGACCCTGACGCAGCACCGGGATTGCCGTATGGGCGTGGTTGGCACGCTCCGCTGTTCCACACTCTGGAGTGGGAAGGTGTGCGCTACGGGTGGGCGGTTCGGAAGAGCGCGACCAGGGGGTCGCGCGCGGACGAGGGCGTCCGCCGGCACCCTACTCCACTTGGCGCGGCGCCTTGTACCCGGCTTTGGCCACGATGGAGTACTTCACTGGCTTGCCCTTTTCGTCCTTCACGGGCAGCGGCTCGTTGGTCGCGGGATTCACTAGTTCCACCTTGATTTTGCGGAAGGAGCCGTCATGGGCCTTGTTGGTGGGCTGGTACGTGATGACGTACTGGTTCCGCAGCGCCTGATGGATCTCCTGAAAGATGGCCGGGGATTCGCCCTGGAACCGCGGGAAGAATGCCTGGCCCCCGGTCTCCTTGCAGAATGTCCGCAATTCGTTGTCGGCTTGCAGGAAATCCATCCGTTGGATCGGACCCATGCCACCGTACGCATCGATGAGCTCGCGCAAGGTCTGCATCAGGCCGATGGCATAGATCGGCACACCCGCCTCCTGCAGCTTCTTGCGGGTCTGGTCGAACGTGATCTTGCTGAACGTGTCGATGCCCGAGCTGATCAGCAGGATGGCTTTGCGTCCCTCGATGCCCGACATGCGATCGGCCGTATCGGTAATCGCATCGAACAGGTTGGCTTCGCTCCACGCCGCGATCTGCAGGCGGGACAGTGCCTCCTGCGTCTTGCTCCGGTCGGTGGTGAAGTCTGTCAGAATCTCGGGCCTGATGTCGTATGCCACCACCGCCACGTAGTCCTCCGGCTTCAGGGTGCTGGCAAATCCCCACGCGAGTTGGAGGGTCTGATACCAGGCGGCACCCCAGTACCGCTGGAACTTGTTGCTGAACTCGATCACCATCGATATGGTGAGGGGCGCTTCGCCCATGTTGACGCCGCGGATCTGCTGCGGCACGTTGTCTTCCAGGATGCGGAAATTGCCCTTCGGAATGCCGGGAATGAAGTGGCCTTTGTTGTCGAGGACGGAAACGTCCACGCTGACCATGTCCACATCGGTCTTGAAGGTGGCTTCGGTGCCGAGTTCGGCCTTGTCCTTCTTGAACTGAGAGGGGATCTTGGGCAGGTCGCCGCTATCGGCGTCCTTCTTCTCGTCGGTCTTGCGGGGTTTCGCTACGGTGGCCCCACCGGGGTCCTTGAGAGGACCTTGCGACTGGCCGGTTAACAGGCTTGCCGGCACAATCAGTGCGGCAGCGCATAGCAAAAGAACTTTCCAGGATCGCATAGGCGTACTTCTGACGTCACTATATCAGAAGACGCGTACCCGGGGGTTCCCGTTGCAAGGCAAGCGCCGTCCCCGTGGGACAGACGATCGTTTTTCGTCGTCTGTCGGCCGGCTGAAAGCCCGGCTTGGCCCGCCAAAAAGCCCGGCTGTCGGCACGGGGCTTGCCTGCCCCCACGTCAATTGACCCAGGGCCCTTTGCCGTGCTTGCGCATGTAGACCTGGAATTTCTTCTTGGCCCGCTGGAGTTTCCACTGGCGGTACGCGCCACGGATATCGGGCATGTTCAAAACCGGGATCCGGCCCTTCAGGTAGAGGTACCCGAATGCCGCTCCGCCGAGATGGGCCACAGTGCTGACACCAGTGTTCTGGCCAAAGGTGGCCAGCAAGTCCATGGCGACGAAGATCATCACGGCATATCTGGCCTGCATCGGGAACACGAAGAACATCAGGATGATCGCCTCGGGGAAGAGAACGGCAAAGGCCACCATGACCCCCATCACCGCCCCGGACGCCCCGATGGTAAAGATCTGCCATTGGCCCACGATGACATTGGCTGCAAGCACGCAGATCCCCGCAACCAGGCCGCAAAGCAAGTAGAATTTGAGAAACCGCCGCATGCCCCAGGTCCGCTCCAGGGGCACTCCGAAGAACCACAGCCCCAGCATGTTGAACAGGATGTGCAGGGTCGCGTAGTGCACGAACATGTAGGTGAAGATCTGCCAAACCAGGAAACTCCGAATGGCAAACTCAGGGCTGAGGGCCAGCAGCAAAGTTACGTGCCGCTGCAAACCAGGTCCACCCAGATAGCAGATCAGGAACACCACCGTGTTGATGATCAGGAGCCACTTCACACCACGCGGGACGTACCCCATGTACGAGGATGTAGGGTAGCGGTTCCGTGGTCGGGGCATGGCGAGTCTCTAAATGTAGAATATCAGAAGTGAGATTGCGGCTCTCAGGACGTAGCCGTATCGCCACCTCTCCCATAGCGGTTCAGAAGGCGGGAACACAGTTGCAATAGGATTGCCGCGCCCAGCCACACTTCCCAGTGGGAGAATAATCCGGAAGGAATCGCAAAGCTGTTGGTCCAGTTCATACCCGCCGCAATCCGCCAAATGGCGAGCGCCGACGCCAAAACCGTCGCGGGGGTGAGCAGCGCCGCAACCGCCAGTGCGGCCTTCCGGTCATTCCTCTGCTTTTGGCTTACCTTGCTGCCTCTACGGAGACGGATCCTGACTACCATGATGCTGCCATACCAATCTACCAGCTTTTGCGCTAGATTATACCTTTCGGCCGGAAAGAGGAGATCATGAGAAAGTTCAAAACGGCACTGTTCGGTACCGGCTTCGTTGGCCGGGTTCATTTGGAAGGCATTCGCAGGCTGGGCTACGTCCAGATCTACGCCATCGGTGAGCCGCAGATCGAGAAGGCCAACCAACTCGCCGCCGAATTCGGCGTGGAAAGAACCGACGCGGACTACCGCAAAATCCTGGAAGACCCCGCGGTGGATGCTGTCCACGTCTGTACGCCCAACTTCCTGCACTTTCCTATTGCCAAGGATGCGCTCCTGGCCGGGAAGCATGTGATCTGCGAAAAGCCGCTGGCCACATCTGTCGCAGAGGCCCAGCAACTGGTCGACCTGGCCCGCCAGACCAAGCGGCGCAACGCCACCTTCCACAATTTGCGGTTCTACCCCCAGGTGCAGCAGATGCGCCGCATGTGCGAGGATGGCGACCTGGGAGAGATCCTGGTGGTGCAGGGCACCTATTCGCAAGACTGGCTGCTCTACGATACCGACTGGAACTGGCGCCTGGAGTCCAAGCACAACGGCCCCTCGCGCTGCCTGGCGGACATCGGCTCGCACTGGTGCGATATGGCCGAACACGTCACCGGCAAGCGCATCACCTCGGTATGCGCCGATATCCAGACCTTCCACAAGGTCCGCAAACAGCCCAAGGGACCGATCGAGACCTTTGCGGGAAAAACCTTGCGACCCGAGGACTACGTCGAAACCGCTATCGACACGGAGGACTTCGGCGCAGTGGTGTTCCGGATGGGGGACCGCACGCGCGGCGCCTTCACCGCCAGCCAGGTTTCCGCCGGGCGCAAGAACCGCCTCAACATCGAAATCTACGGCACCAAGGGCGGCGTATCCTGGGACCAGGAGCGTCCCGACGAATTGTGGATCGGCCAGCGCAACTCAAGCAACCAGATCCTCCTGAAGGACCCGTCGCTGTTGAAGGACAAAGCGCGGCCGTATGCCGATTTGCCGGGTGGTCACAGCGAAGGCTATGACGACACCTTCAAACAGGTTTTCCGGCGCTTCTACCAATCCATCGAAGACCCCGGCGCCGAGCCGCAGTATCCGCAGTTTGCCGATGGCTTGCGCCAGTTGACGATTTTGGAAGCCGAACTCGCCAGCAGCCGGTCGCGCGCCTGGGTGGATGTGCCCGCGTTCCAGGCCGCCAAGGCGTAACAACACCGCACCGGCGACGGCAACAGCTCGCCCGCGTCTTCCAAAGGGTCCTGCACAGGCGGCGTGAAGAAGGAGGACATCCCCTTCGACGTTCGTCACCTGCGCATTCTTGTCTACCAGGATTCGCTCAGCGGCGCCAACTGTTTGAGGCCAGTTTGCGCAAGTCGGGTTGCTGGCCAAGTGGCGCATTCCCCTGCAAACGGCGTACACTAGTCGCTTCCATGCTGATGGAGATAAGTCATAACGAGATCGCGCCCGGCACGGTGGTGATCACGCTCGCCGGCAAATTGATGATGGGGCCCGAGAGCGAACAGATTGTAACCTTGGTCGAAGACCTGCTACGCCAGGGGAAGCGCACCATCATCTTCGATCTCGGCGGAGTAGCCGCCATCGATAGCACCGGTATCGGCCGATTTATCTCCAGCTACAACAAGATTGGCGCGGCCCGCGGCGACATGCGCATGGCCGGCGCTACCGGCCACGTGTTCCAAACGTTCCACGTGAGCCTGCTAGACACGGTGTTCCGGTTCTTCCCCAGCGTGGAAGCGGCCGCCCAAGCCTGACAGTACCTCGTAAAGTCGCGGAGTTCCAGGCAGCGTCAGGCACGACGTCTGCGAGTCCTGCTGGTCCTCTTCGTCGCTTTCTCCGTACACATGGTAGTAATAGCTGGCAAGCCCGCAACCCACCAGCAAACCCAACACGATGCCAAACCATTTCAGGGTTGGCCCACTCCAGGCGTGGTCGTGAGATACGGCGGCGGCCGTCGACTTCACCGTGGCGAACGCCGCGCCTGCGCCGAGTCCCAGTTTCAGATACCACGGCATCAGGTCCAGATGGCTCTGGCCGCCCACCTGGCTCCAGAGCACAAAAACTGCGATCAACGCGATCAGGAATTGCGCCGCATAGGCTAGACGGAGAAGTGCCATTCGCAATGCCGAACCTCCATCTTACGTTATCCCGAAAGAAATGGCTCAATCCGGCCTGAGTCTTGCCGCTCCTGGTACCAGTTTCGAAATGCGTTTCGCCTGGCGATGGACTCGGTCCGGGGCCACAAGCTGCGGAGCTTTCTCACGCTGCTCGGCGTCATCATCGGAGTGGCCAGTGTCATACTAGTCGGCGCCGCCATCGAGGGGCTCGGCGTCTAGATTCGTACTATGCTGGGCTGGTGAGATTCTCGCGCCGTGTCTTTTTCGGCCTGCTCCCGGCAGGTTACCGTGCGGCGGCCGAGGGACCCATCGACCGGCAGGCCCGAGTACGGCGACACAACCCCGTGCTGCGGGCCATCGACGCGCGCTCCCCGCTCTCGGTCGGCAACGGCGAATTCGCGTTCACGGCCGACCCCACGGGCTTGCAGACCTTTCCGCAACTCTACGAAAACGCGATGCCCTTGTGTACCCAATCGCAGTGGGGCTGGCACACCGTTCCGGAACCCTCGGGCAAAGGCCCTGCCGATCTGCGGCTCACCCCATTCGAAACCCACGGGCGCAAGGTCGGCTACCCTACCAGCTCCAATGGCCAGAAGGATCTCTTCGACTGGCTGCGCGAGAACCCGCACCGGCTCCACCTGGGGCGCATCGGGTTCGCCATAGGCGGTCCGCAGGAGATCGCTCGAACCGAGCAGACGCTCGATCTGTGGAGCGGCGTGCTAAGGAGCCGGTTCCAATATGGCGGCCGCGAGGTGACCGTCGAGACCTGTTGCCATCCGACGCTCGATCTGCTGGCCGTCACGGTGAGCGCACCTCCGCCAGTGGTGTTCGAGTTCCCTTACGGCTCCGGCGGCATGTCCGCGGCCGACTGGAACCATCCGGAGCGGCACCTCACCCGCAAATCCGCGGCCGGCGCCAACCGGCTGGACCTGGCGCGCGAACTGGACCGCGACGCCTACCAGGTTTCCCTCGCCTGGCAGACGCCCGCCGCCATCGAGCGCGAAGGGCCGCATCGCTGGGTGCTCACCGCCTCTGCGGACGGCAGAAGTCAGACCGCCGACCGGCTGGCGTTGGTCTGCTGGTTCGGCCGCAGCGGTGAGAAGCGCGCGACTCTGCCCTCTGCCGCCGAAACGCGCGCGGCTGCTCGAGAGCATTGGGGCCGGTTCTGGTCGAGCGGCGGTGTGGTGGATTTTGCGGCCGTGAAAGATCCGCGGGCGCGCGAGTTGGAGCGCCGCATCGTCCTCTCCGAGTACCAGACCGCTATCCAGTGCGCCGGCTCTCTGCCACCCCAGGAGACCGGACTCACCTGCAATAGCTGGTTCGGCAAGTACCACTTGGAAATGCACTACTGGCACGCCGCGCATTTCGCCGTGTGGGGGCGCGCGCCGTTGCTCGAGCGCAGCCTGGGATGGTACCGCGGGATCCTGCCTTCCGCCCGCGAGAAGGCCCGCAGCCAGGGCTACACAGGAGCCCGATGGCCCAAGATGACCGCGCCCGACGGCCGCGACAGCCCGTCGCCGATCGGCCCGTTGCTGATCTGGCAGCAGCCGCATCCCATTTCGCTGGCCGAGCTGTGCTACCGCGCGTATCCGAACCGGGGGACGCTGGAACGTTACCGCAACGTGGTCTTTGAATCGGCCGAGTTCATGGCATCTTATGCGTGGTGGGATGCCCGCGGCGGCCGCTATGTGCTGGGTCCGCCCGTCATTCCGGCTCAGGAGAACCACCCCGCTATCGAAACCTGGAATCCCACCTTCGAGCTGGAATATTGGGCGGACGGACTCGAGACTGCTCAGTTGTGGCGCGAGCGCCTGGGCATGGCCCGCCATGCGAAATGGGACGATGTGCGCCGGAGGCTCTCCGCCCTGCCGGTGAGAGACGGCGTCTACCTGGCACATGAGAACTGCCCGCAGACATTCACCGAGCGCAACCGCGACCACCCCTCGATGCTGGGGGCGTTGGGTGTTTTGCCGGGCGCGAAAGTGGATCGTGAAACCATGCGCCGCACCCTGAAGAAGGTATTGGCCGAATGGAAGTGGGCCGACACCTGGGGCTGGGACTTCCCCATGGTGGCCATGACCGCCGCCAGTTTGGGAGAGCGCGCCCTGGCCGTGGATGCGCTGTTGATGGAAACGCCCAAGAACACCTGGCTTCCCAACGGTCACAACTGGCAGCGCGCCAACCTGCCGCTATATCTTCCCGGCAATGGCGGCCTGTTGCTGGCCATCGCTCACATGGCGCGGCACAAGGCGTTTCCAGATGCCTGGGACGTGCGCTGGGACGGGCTGGCGTAGGGCGCGCTTATCCCTCGCCCCACCGCAAGACCTTGATCTCCACGATCCTTCTCCCGAACTTCCTGGCATTCCGCCGGTTGGGCATGAAAATGTCGATGTGGCGGCCTCGAACCTTCGATCCGGTATCTGCCACTGTGTAGGTTCCGGAGTAGGGCCCGGCATTTCTTACGCGGATTCTGGTTCCCATTGGCAATACGCGGAGGTCGGCAGCCACCTCGCCCGGATGCGCCGGCCTTCCCGACCTGGTGATTCCCCTCTGCGCGAAAGCCGTTGCCAGAAATGGTCCCTTTCGCACGCGGAGTGAGTGTGCCGTAACAGAAACACAAAGCAGCACCGCTGAGCAGAAGAGACAAAAGATACGTTTCATCCGCCGACCCAACTAATGACGTGCATTTTCCCTTCCCATGTGCGGCCATGGCAATTCCCACAAGCTACGCCAGAGTCAATTGCGATACATTTTCCACGGCCGCGCGCGTAAGTAGTAGGCCGTCGGGGAGGGCGTGGCGTCAGGGCGCACGTATAATGGGCATTCATGCGCTTGGAGATGTTCGCCGTTGCTTTGGTGGTGGCTACCCCGCTTGCTCTGGCAGTCCGGCCTCTTAGCGTTACGTGGAGTTCATACGGCCATGACGCGCAACACTCCGGCGTTTCTGCGGTAGCGGCGCAACCCTTCCATCGCATCAAGTGGAGCACACCGGTGGATCTCGTCTTCGAAAACACGCCGGGAGACCTTCTCATCCACTACGGCTCGCCGCTGGTCACTGCCAGTAACACGGTGATCGTTCCTGTCAGGACCAGTTCCGCCGATACCTATCGTCTCGATGTACTCAATGGAGTCGATGGATCGCTGAAATACAGCCTGGCTACCACCTGGTCCCCGCCGCCCCACAACTGGATTCCCGTCTTCGGCCCGGCGCTGACCGCCCGCAATCGCCTGTACTACCCTGGCCCGGGCGGGACCGTTTACTACCGCGACGAGCCCGATTCCGACAGCGGACCGGTCGGGCAGATCGCATTCTACGGAGATGCACTCTATGCCGGCGCCAACCAGGCGATTTTCGATAATAACGTCATGATTTCGACCCCCATCGTCTCGGATCGTTATGGCGGTATTTTTTTCGGATTCACGGTGATCGGCGCGAATCCGGCGCACCTGGAAAGCGGCATCGCCAAAATCGACCGGAACGGCAACGGAACCTGGATCGGCGCGGCGGCGGCTGCCGGATCGGACGAGTCGATCGTCGAAGTGCCGACCAACTGCGCGCCCGCTCTGAGCGTCGACGGCTTCACTCTCTATTTCGCAGTCTCCAGCGGCCCGGGCACAGGCGGTTACCTGGTCTCGGTGAATGGCCGGAACCTCTCGCCCATCGCCCATGTGCGTCTGAAGGACCCGGAATTCGGCACGGATGCGGCGCTGCCGGACGACGGTTCGGCGTCACCTATGGTGGGCCCCGATGGCGACGTATACTACGGGGTTCTTGAGACCTCCTGCTGTTCCAACCACGATCGCGGCTGGCTGCTGCACTTCGATCAGACGCTGGCGCAGAGCAAGATTCCGGGAGCTTTCGGGTGGGACGCCACCCCTTCCGTGATAAGTGCCAGGCTGGTGCCTTCCTACCAGGGTTCCTCCGCCTATCTCCTGTTCTCGAAATACAACAACTACCTGGAGGCGGGAGGCGACGGACTAAACAGGATTGCGATTCTGGATCCGAACGCGTCCCAGACGGATCGGATCACCGGCGCTGCCGTGATGAGCGAGGTGCTCACTATCCTGGGGACAACGCCCGCCGATTCGACCAGTGGCGCGGTACGAGAGTGGTGCATCAACAACGCGGCGGTGGATCCATTCACCCGTTCCGTCATCGCCAATAGCGAGGATGGATTTGTCTACCGGTGGGACCTGGCCACCAATACCTTCACCCAGTCCCTTCGTTTGTCGGCAGGCGTGGGCGAGGCATACACGCCGACGGTGATCGGCGTGGACGGCACGGGGTATGCGATTAGTGACGCCGTGCTGTATGCCTTCGGGGAGTAACTGGGGGCCAGGAATGATCCGCTTGATTTTGCATACGTAGACCACCCTGATTCGCCGAATCCCTTGACGCCAGGACCACAATAGTCTACTATGTCCGTGACAGACATATCTGTCACGGACATACCATGGCGTCTCGCACAGAGAACCCCGCCGATCATCTGCTCCTCAGCACGGTTCTGCACGTCCTGCTAGCGCTCGCTGACGAAGAGCGACATGGCTACGGGATCATGCTCGAAATCTAGAGGCGCACGGACGGGAGTTTCCGCCCAGGCTCCGGCACTCTTTACGGCACGATTAAGCGCCTGCTATCGTGCAGGCTCATCGAAGAGTCGGGCGAGCCCACTACCTGGCGCTGGCAGGCGTGCTTTACGGGTTGCAACTGTTCGACCCGCTGGTCCTGTTGGCGTCAACCGTGATATCGGGAACGATTTCGTGTTTCGCCTGTATACCTCCAGCCTGGCGTGCGGTACGCAATTCCGCGACTGCGATCCGCGACCTCGGATAGGGGTGGTCCGCCCCGGCCAACATCGTGACCCCGGCCAGCGCGGCGATCCAGGCTTCTCATCGTCCTCCCGCCCCTCACCGGTACGTCTTGTCATCCACCTTGCTCAAATCCACTCCATCCTCCAGCACGCCCAGCGACACAATCGCGAAAGTAAACACGCTGGTCCCCGGTTCCAAATGCCCCCCAAACGCTTTCTCGGGATTCGCCAGCGTGATGTGCGCGTGGACCTTGCCATCGATCACGTACCCGTTCATGCCGATCAGATCCGCCGGCGCGGTCGGATCCTTGACGAACATGTTCTTCGAAGGGAACGTCCGGTTGCTCACCTGGTGCACCTGGTAGCCCCGCACGGAACCCGCGGCCGACAGGATCACCGCATTGCGAATCTTCTCCTGCTTCACCATCTTTTCGATGCCGGCCAGCAGGTCTACATCGAACTTGAACCGCAGAATCACCACTCGCGCGAAGTGCCCGCTAATGGCGTAGACATCCGGCACCGTGTCGCTGTTGGCTTTCGCGTCCTCGGCCGGCGTCGGCGCCGCGTTGACGATTTCCCTGCGCGTCTGCTGGGCGCATGCCACGCCCGCGATCGCCAAAATGAGAATCCAGCTCTTCATAAACTCCATCCGATTGTTGCGTGGCGCGATCTCGGGAATCTCACTGCCGGTCTCCACGGCAAACGCTGCCATGCTTTCAGTCCGCGCCGGCCGGCAGCGCCAGCACCACCTCCGCCGTCTTGGGCAGCAGATCCACCGCGTCCTTTAGTGCGGGAACAGGGGCCCTCGCGAGCGTCCCCCCTCGCGGCCCCACAGCGCCACTCGCGACGCCGGCCGATCCACCCCGCCGAGGCTGTCGCGCCTCACCGCGCGCCAATTCGTATTCTGGCACCGTATCAATTATCATTCGATTTAAGGTCTGCAAAACATGGTGAAGGGTTCGTTGTCCCAAGGCGCCGTCTTTGCGCGGGGTGCCCTCTCGGCCGGACAGCGTTGCTGTCGCCGGATTTTGCGAACCTCAATAAGCCACCGGGAGGGGGGCTGCCAGCCAATGCCCAATTCCGCGAAATCGATACGAGCCTGTTTCGCCGCTGCGCTTCTGCTGTCGTTTTGCGCCACCGCCGCACTCGCCCAGAACCCTTATATCGCGGTCATTGAAAAGGTCGCTGGCGCCGTCGGCTTCTATACCGAAGACGGCAAGTCGCTCGGCCAGGTGAAGGTCGGCAGCTTTCCGCATGAAGCCGTCCTTTCCGCGGACGGCCGTTTGCTCTACGTCGGCGTCAACGGCGTTCTCTGGATGACCGAGGACAAACTCGGCGCCAACACCATCTCCGTAGTGGACGTGCACGCCATGAAGAAAGTCGCCGACATCGACCTGGGCCGCTTCCATCGCCCCCACGGAATCGCGCTGGTCCCCGGCACGAACCGTCTGTTGGCCACCACCGAAAGACCCTTCGGCCTCATCCTGGTCGATCCCGTCGCGCGCAAGGTGATCCGCGACTATGACGTCAGGGGCAAGAGCCCCCACATGGTGATCCCCATGCCCGGAGGCGAATGGGCCTTCGTGAGCGACACCGATTCCGACGCTGTGGCAGCCATTCAACTCCACACCGGCGCGGTGAAACTCATCCCCACCGCCGCGCGCCCCCAAGGCGCCGTGCTCTCGCCCGCGGCCGACCGTCTGTACGTCGTGAACACCGACGGGAATCGGATCTCCATCATCGACACGGCGAAGCAAGAGGTGGTCGGCTCGATTCCCACCGGAAAAGGACCCGGCCGCATCGCCCTCACGCCCGACGGCCAGACCCTCGTCTACAACCTGCAATTCGAGCCCGCGGTGGGCTTCGCCGACATCCCTTCCGGCAAGCAGGTAGCCATGGTGCCGCTGAGCGGCCGCCCGCTTTCGCTGACCATGACCCGCGACGGCCGCCGCGTTTTCGCGGGCGTCCAGGACCAGGACAAACTCATCTTCGTATCCGTGCCGGACCGTAAGATCGAGCGCGTGATCGAACTTCCGAAGGACAGTGGCCCCGACCCTGCCATTCCGTTGCGGAACTAGCGAACATTCCAACGCGCTGGCGCCTCATGGATTCTAGCCGTGCGGGACCGCTCATGGGTTGATCTCGATCGGCGTTCCATCCTCCACCAGTCCCCAGATCTCCTCCATCTCGTCATCCGTGACGGCCACACAACCCTGCGTCCAGTCTGTCTCCAGGTGGGCCCTGCCGATGTGGCCCTCGCCATTCCGGAGCCCGTGGATCATGACGTCGCCGCCAGGCTCCACGCCACGTTCGCGCACCTGACCGCGGTCGGAGTCGTTCGGATAGGAGATGTGCAATGACAGATGGCAACTGCTTTGGGGGTTTCTGCGGTCGATGGAATAGCGTCCTTCGGGAGTTTTCCCGTCGCCTTGCTCGGTCTTCCGCCCCACCGGATTGCGGCCCAGCGCGATCCGGTACGTCCGCAGGATGGACTCGCCGTGCAGCAGTAACGCTCCCGCCTGGCTTTGTTTACGATGATGCGATCCGCCCGCGGAATCCCGCAACGCCCTGGCATGCGCGTACCAGGGCAGTATACGATACTCTGCACCCATGCGCCGAGCAGCCCGGCGCCGGCATCTGCCACGTCCGCTCTGCCAATGCCGGCATGCCGCCCTCGCCGATCTCGAAGGGGTCTCCCCCACTCAGCTAAGGATTAACTAATGGGATACTCATTCCGTACGTCCAACGGGTACTTCTTCTCCAGCAATTGGCCCGCATATAGTACCGCTAGTACTTCAGAAAGAGACTAATAGATAAGGAGTCCGTATCCCGTGAAAAAGAATCTCATAAACGCTGGCCTGTTTGCGGTGCTGGTGGTCGTTTCGCAGTTTTCGCTGCTTAAGGCGGCAGGCCTATCCGGAGCCATCTTCACCACCGTCGCGGACGGAACCATCGTCAACGCGAATACCCAATACACCTCCAAATGCGCCGTCTACCTGGATGGCGGCCCCGGTGCGAACGCCCCGGCCAAAGCCGCCGGCCTGCCCTCGGGCGACTACTTCTTCCAAGTGACCGACCCGAGCGGTCAGACGCTGCTCAGCACCGACATGGTCAACAATCGCCGGTTTCATGTTTCCACGGATGGCGTGATCACCGCTTACACCGGCATTGGCGGCCCTGTTCACCCGACCGGCATCGATCAGGTGCACCCCGAGTTGGGGTCAATCACCATCGGCCTTGCCTACACCACTTGTCCGACCGAACAAGGTCCGGCCGGCTACCTGGACACGCCCAACAACGGTGGGGTCTACAAGGTCTGGGTGACCGCGGTTGCCAACTACATCGGCAATCCCGCCATGGTCGATAATCCTTGCGGCAACGGATGCTCCCACGGGTTTGCGTCCTCCACATCCAAGACCGACAATTTCAAAGTAAAGCCCAACATCCCGACCTTCTGCCTTTCCGTAGCCAAGCAGATTGTGGTGATTGGGGGTGATGGTTCGCAGACGATCTCTCGCGGCTTCAACTGGCCAATTTCACTTATGGACTCGGTGTCGTTGGTTACCAACAACTTCTTCACGAACAAAAAGGATGGCACGTTGTCCGTCTGCGGCTTGGTGGCCGGCACCTACACCGTAACGGAATCGCTGTCAGTTGACAACGTTACCTATCAGGTCATTGGCCTGACCGTCAACGGGGCCATCTTGCCCGCAGATTCCGTTTACTCGTTCACTTGGACGGCAGGTCAGCCTGACGTCTCGGTGGTCTTCCAGAACCAGGTGCAACCACCAACACCACCAGTTGGGTAGTGGGCCGGCTCTCACTTGGGGCTTGGTAATCAGCCGTCATCAGGCGAATCGGGGCATCACTCGTGTCGCAACGCGATCATGGGATCGATACGAGTCGGCCGCCTGGCGGGAATAGAGCCTGCCGCTACTGCTACGGCGAGCAACAGGAGCGAGACAACCCCGAAGGTAGTGGGGTCGGTAGGCTGCACTCCATAAAGTAAGGTGGAAAGCAAACGGGTCAACCCCAAAGCGCCCAGGACACCGGCAACCAAGCCGATGGCGGTCAATTTCAGCGCCTCTCCGAGGACCAAGGCAAGCACTTGACCGTGGTTTGCTCCCAGCGCCGTCCGGATCCCGATCTCTCTGGTTCGGGCTTGAACCGAGTACGCCAGCACGCCGTACAGCCCGACGGCAGCCAGGCACGCGGCAAACGCCGCGAAGACGCCCAGCAGCAGCATCTCGAACCTGCGGGTTGCCAGTGAGACCCGTAGCATCTCATCCATCGTCCGAATCCGGTATACCGGTTGCTCCGGATCCAGCGAAGCAACGGCAGCACGCACCGCGCGGCCGAAGGCACTTACACCGGCGGCCTGGCTCCGCGCATCCGCCCGCAGCACCAGGTGCATTTCCGCCACATACACGCCTTGAGGATAGTGCAAGTAAATGATGTCATTCGGCCTGGAATCCAGCGCCGACCGCACGTCCGCAGCCACCCCGATGATCTCCGCCCTGATGCCCTCAGGCGGCCCGAACCGGACGGTCAGGCGCTTCCCCACCATGGTGAAGGTGGGAACCGCTTTGAGAACTCGCCCGGCATAGCGTATATCGCGGCCGAGGGTCTCCAGAAATCCAAGGCTGTTCATCTCGTAGACCTCCTCCCGAATCGCGGTAGGATTTCCAAACTTCAGATGGGCCGCGCGGCGGGCGGCTTCCGGAGACATGCCGCGGGCGATGTTCTCATCGGTTTCCAATTCCAGGAAGGCCTGGAATTCCCGCGCATGATCCGAATCCCGGTGTGTCCGATGGAAGAAACGCCGCCAGCGCATGGTCCTATTCCGAGGCCGGATCGAGGATGCGTCCAATGGCGCGCACCATCTGTTCCCAGTGGCCGGTCTGTTGGATCAACTGTTTCCGGCCGGCCGGGGTCAGCCGATAGTATTTCGCCTTGCGGTTGTTCTCCGTGGTGCCCCAGAACGATGCGGCCCACCCGCGCTCCTCCAGCCGGTAGAGGGCTGGATAAAGGGACCCTTGCTCTACCTGCAGGAATTCGCCGGAACCGCGTTCAATCACCTTGGCGATGGTATGCCCATGGGCGGGGCCGGACGCCAGCGTTTTGAGAACCAGCATATCCAGCGTCCCCTGGAGCATCTCGCCGTGGAACGGCTCTTCTGTTCGTTTGCGCATGGCCACACAGATCCAATTACAACACCAGACGTTCGAATAGAGCAGGAGTTAGCAAAAATAGGCTTTACATCATCAGAATGTACGTTCTCTTTTAGTGATTCTAATGGAGTGGCTGTGGGAGATAAGCTGGTTGGGCAGATCCTGTGCATCATCCTTGAGACGGAAGCCTCAAGCGGATGTTTGGGGGGACCTCCGCGAATCATTCTGTGGCTGGGGGTTCCGCGGACCAGAGCGCGGAAAGAATGTTGGTATCGAGTGACGTGATCACTCGCTGGAGGGCTCCTCGTCTCGCAGGTCAGCGACCCAAGCGTTGATGTCGTCTCTGCCGCGAAACGCCCGCAGCGCGCCTATGTACCGCTCGAACGGGTTAGCCTCCTCACGATTACGGCAGATCAGCGTGCGTTCGCCTTCGATCACGAAATCCACTCTATCGCCTTCGTGCAGACCGAGACGCCGGCGAATTTCCTGCGGGATCGTGATCTGGCCTTTACTGGTCACGGTGGCGGAGAGGCGATTCATACTGGTATTCCTTACATTCAGATTATATCTCCTTACGGTTACGGGAGATCCAGCGGTCCCTCGATCCAAACCAGGCCGGGGCGCCGGTTTCCCATGGACCGCCGGACACTGTACGCGCCGCGTCCCCATTCTGTAAACTGATAGCCGCTATGAACAACACCAAGCCCCTCGCGTTGGTTACCGGAGCGTCCAGCGGCATCGGCGAGACATTTGCGAGGCGGCTGGCCCGAGACGGGTACGGTTTGATTCTGGTGGCGCGGCGGCGCGACCGCCTCGATGCCCTGGCCCGTGAATTGGGGGGCGCCGAGTCCCTGGCGGCTGACCTGACCAGCGAGGCAGACCTGAAACTGGTGGAGGAGCGCATCGCCACCGCCCGAAACCTGGAACTGCTGGTCAACAACGCCGGTTTCGGCACCAAGGGGCGATTCTTCGATATCCCGGTGGACAGCCAGGATCGGATGCATCGCCTGCACGTGATGGCCACCCTCCGGTTGACCCACGCGGCGCTCGGCGGGATGGTGGCGCGCGGGAAGGGCGGGGTGATCAACGTATCGTCCGTCGCAGGGTTCGGACAGAGTCCCGGCAACGTCAGCTATTGCGCGACCAAGGCGTGGATCAACAGCTTTACCGAGGGGCTGCACGTGGAGTTGAAGAGAGCGGGCTCGCCCGTGAAGGTGCAGGCCCTCTGCCCCGGCTTCACGCTCTCGGAGTTTCACGACGTGGTACGGATGGACCGTAAGAGCATCCCGGCGCGTCTCTGGATGAGGGCGGAGGACGTTGTGGACGCCTCACTCGACGGACTCGCACGCGGCAAGCTGTTTGTGGTGCCCGGTCCGATTTACGTGCTGGCGGTGAAGCTCATAAGCTGCATACCGCGTTGGGCGCGCATCGCACTCGCCATTCGATACAGCAAGGAGGTGAAGACCGATTGACGACCGCCCCGCCTCTGATCTGATCTGATGGTCGCGGGTCGGTAACCTGCAGAGTAGCGGCAGGGGTCCGTTGCTGCCCACAATGGGGCTCGCACCCTCGTCCGGCGGGATTGAGTATACTGGCGGAAACCTTGGAAGACCATCGCAACCACGCCTCCCCACCAGACCGCCTGGTCCGCGCTTTTGGGTTGTTGCAGGCCACCGCGCTCAATATGAGCAACATGGTCGGGGTCGGACCGTTCATTACCATACCGCTCATGATCGCGTCCATGGGCGGTCCGCAGTGCCTGCTGGGGTGGCTGCTGGGAGCGATCCTGGCGCTGTCGGACGGCCTGGTGTGGAGCGAGCTTGCGGCGGCCATGCCCGGAACCGGCGGGACATATCTTTACCTGCGCGAGGTTTTCCGCCAGACGCCCATGGGCAGCCTCCTCCCGTTCCTGTTCATCTGGCAGTTCATCTTCAGCGGGCCGCTCGAGATCGCCTCGGGCTATATCGGCTTTGCGCAGTACGCCGGCTATTTCTGGCGCGGCATGGGGCCGGCCCAGGCCCGGCTGGTCAGCCTGGCGGTGGGCACGCTGGTGATTGTTCTTTTATACCGCAGCATCACCGCTGTAGGCCGGTTAACCGTGGTGCTCTGGATCGGCATGCTCGTGACCGTGCTATGGATCGTCGCGAGCGGGCTGGCGAACTTTCGTCCGCGATTGGTCTTCGATTTTCCGCCCCACGCGTTCACGTTTTCCACCGGCTTTGCGGCCGGGCTTGGATCGGCGATGCTGATTGCCATGTACGATTTCATGGGCTACTACGACATCTGCTACGTCGCCGGCGAGGTGCGCAATCCGGCGCGCGTCATCCCACGGTCCATCCTCTATTCGGTGCTCGCCGTGGCCGCCATCTACACGCTCATGAACCTGAGCATCATCGCCGTGGTGCCCTGGCGCGAGGCCATGCAATCGAAATTCATCGCCTCGGAGTTCATCGAGAGGCTCTATGGCGCGCGGGCCGCCGCGGTGGTCACGGCACTGGTTCTCTGGACCGCGTTCGCCTCCGTCTTCGCCCTTCTGCTGGGTTACAGCCGCATCCCGTACGCGGCCGCCATCGATGGACACTTCTTCCATCTGTTCGCCCGGCTCCACCCGCGTGGACAATTCCCGCACGTCTCGCTGCTGGTGATGGGCGGCCTCTCGATCGTAGCGTCCCTCGCGAACCTGGATACCGTGATTGCCGCGTTGCTCACCTCGCGAATTCTCATTCAGTTCATCGGGCAGATATTTGCCCTGCACCATTTGCGAAAACGCCGCTCCGAGGTGGTCCGGCCGTTCCGCATGTGGCTGTATCCGGTCCCCAGCGTCATCGCCTTCGCCGGATGGACGTACATTTTCCTGACCTCCGGCCGGGCGTTTATCGGCTTCGGCCTGCTGACCCTGGTGGCGGGCATCGCGGCCTGGTGGATCCGGGCACGCGTCAATCGCGGTCAACATCGCCACCTGAGCTGAGTACATCTGCCCCACCATTCCGTACGGAGCGTGGGACGCGCCCCTTGCGCTGGCAACGCGATCAGCGCCGTGCTACTGTTCAGTTTCGGACAATCGGATGCCAAAAGCGCTCAAGCTCCGGGCGGGACGCGCCGCAGGGTCAATCATTTGGCGAGGCACGGGGATTGCACAATCCAATGATGTCATGCGCAACCTCCTGCAAGACGTTCGATTTGGCCTCCGCGTGCTCTCGGGCAGCCCTGCCTTTGCCTCCGTCGCCGTATTGACCCTGGGACTGGGGATCGCCTGCACCACCACGGTGTTCTCGTGGATCGATGCGATGCTTCTGCATCCTTACCCTGGCGCCAGCCGAAGTGAGGAACTCGCGTCCTTAGAGATGATCAACGCAAGTGCGCCCAATGGCGGCACGGCCGTCTCCTGGCAGGACTATCGCGATTACCGCGACCGCCTGAAAGGGCTCTCCGGCCTGGCGCTGCACCGCCAGTGCGCCTTCACCCTGGGTGATGCGCAGCCGGCGCGGCTGGCCTGGGGAGAGCTGGTCTCCGGCAACTACTTCGACGTGATGGGTGTCAAACCCTTGCTGGGCCGTGTCTTCACGCATGAGGAGGGCGGGGATAGTCTCGGCGGGTACCCCGTGGCGGTGATCAGCGCCCGCCTGTGGCGCGACTACTTTCACTCCGATCCCGGAATTGTGGGAAAGACCATGCGCGTGAACCGGCAGCCCCTGACCATTGCGGGCGTGGTGCCGGCGGCGTTCCACGGCACGTCTCCCGTGATGCAGTACGATTTCTGGGTGCCCGTCACCATGGGCGTGACCCTCGGATCGCTGCCGGAATCCGCCTTTCGCGAGCGCGGCTACCGCGGGATGTTGTTTGCGATCTGCCGCCGCCGGCCCGGCGTCCCGATCGAGCAGGCCCGCGCCGAAGCGATGGCACTGGCCGCCAGTCTGGCCACCGCCAACCCCAAGACCAATCGGGGAGTGGGCGCCACCATCCTGCCCACCTGGGAAGAGCACAATGGCGTCAATGAGTATTTGAAGGCGCCGCTGACGATCCTGTTGGCAGTCTCGTTCGTGGTGCTGCTGATTGTCTGCGCAAACGTAGCGAATCTCCTGCTGGCCCGTTCGGTGGGGCGGCAGAGGGAGTTCGGGATTCGCTTCGCGCTGGGCGCGGGCCGTGCGCGCGTGGCGTTCCAGGTGCTGACCGAGACGCTGGTGCTGGCCATGGGCGGGGCTGTCGTGGGATTACTGATGCTGGCGTGGATGCAGGGGTCGCTGCTCGCCCTGGTGCCGAGCATCGGCTTCCCCATCAGCGCGTCGTACGGCGTGAACGGCCGCATTCTGGCGTTCACGGCGCTGGCTTGTGTGACGGCGGCACTGGTCTCGGGAATCTC
>JAIQFL010000645.1 GCA_020073365.1 Terriglobia bacterium
ACGCGGTATTTGCGGACCTGCTCGAAGGGCGCGAACTGTTTGTTCACGCGCGCCACAGCCTTGTGGATCTCGGCCAGCCTTGGTCCGCGGGTCGTTACGATAGCGTTTAACAAGCACGGGCTCTTCACCAGCAGCTCGCTGTATCTGCGAGCCGCATCTCCACGCCGGGGCAGCGCCTTCCCGATGCTGCCGGGCTTGGGACGGTCGAACGGGATCACCCGCCCAAGCCGGCATTCTTCGGAGCCGGCATCCCGGTCACAGAGAGGATTGCTCGTCACAATGAGGGGCGTGACACGACAATCTTTAGGCCGTTCTCAACCGTTTCGCGGGCAAGAACCGAATTTCCACCCGTTTGTCGAGTGCCTCTGCAATACGCTTCAGCATCGAAAGCGAGTGTCCTTCGTAGTCGGCATCTTCAAGGCGGCAGATGGCGGACTTGGAGGTGCCTACTCGTTCGGCAAGCTCCTGTTGTGTGAGGCCCGCCTTGGTTCGAAGCTGATAGATCTTGCGCGCGATCTCAGCGTTAATGACCTCTTCCTCGTATTCCTCTTCGCGCCGCGGGTCACCCGCAATGTGGCGGTTATAGAGAAACTGCGAGGCGCCTGAATGAAACCGTTTCCGTGCCATAGGTCTACTCCGGTCGGAACGTGAACCGTTCGAAATCAGCCTCCACCTTCTGTTTACGCTCTCTAGCGCCAGGTCGATCTCACGAGGCGGGACCTCTCTCTCCTTTGTCAGTCCGTGGGAGAGCACTACCACGGCTCGTCCCGCAAAGAAGTAAAGTATCCGGTAGTGCACTCCTTGATAGCTCGCGCGTACCTCATAGATGCCGTCACGCAGGAAGTCGGCCTCCGGCCGCCGCAACTCATGTCCCAGTTCCCCTAGACGGTCAATTCTCCCAATGCATTTGGCCTGGACCTTCAACGGTAGATTCCCAAGCCATTGCAGAAGGGGCACTGAATCGTCTTTCGGCTCTCGAAAGAAGAATACCTCTGTCTGCGGCAACCACCCTCCCCTAGGTTCTCATTTTTGATACCTCAGCTCAAGCTACCATTTTCAGACAACAAGCGAAACTAACAGCGATCGCAACAACCTGGCCGACCGCCGGGGGCTTGTTCCGTAGATTCCCTGGCATTGCGATCACTCGCGGCCGGCGTAAAGCTCGTCGATCTGTTGCTTGAAATTCTCCACGGCGCGTGTGCGCCGCACCTTCATGGTGGCGGTCAACTCGCCCTGCTCGATGGAAAAATCGCGCGCCAGAACGCGGTATTTGCGGACCTGCTCGAAGGGCGCGAGCTGTTTGTTCACGCGCGCCACAGCCCTGTGGATCTCGGCGAGCACCGGTGGGGCTTGCGCGATCTCTTCGATGGGATGGCCGCGCCAGGCCTCCATGCCCTTGATGGTTTCGGCGTTGCCGGCGTTGATGGTAAACAGCGCCGCCAGGTAGGGGAGGCGGTCGCCCACCAGCAGCACCTGGCTGATCAGCGGCTCCATTTTGAAGAGGCTTTCGACGCGCGATGGGTGGATCTTCTTGCCCGTGGAGGAGACGATCGTTTCCTTCTTGCGCCCGGTGATGAAGATATAGCCGTCGCTATCGATATGCGCAATATCGCCGGTGTGAAGCCAGCCTCCAGCCAGTACTTCGGCGGTGGCCTGCGGGTCGTTCAGATAGCCGGTGAACACGCACGGGCTGTTCACCAGGAGCTCGCCGTCCTCCGCCAGCCGCACCTCTATGCCGGGCAGGGGCTTCCCTATGCTGCCGGGCTTGGGCCGGTCGAGCGGATTGAGGGTCACCACGCCCCCTTCGGTGAGGCCGTAGCCTTCAATCAGCGGCATGCCCACGGCCTCGTAAAACTCCGCCAGATCTTTGCTCAGCGGCGCCGCTCCGGAAGCGGCCACCTGAAGCCGACCGCCGAAACGCGCGCGAACCTTACGGAACATGAGGCGGTCGGCAATCGCCAACGGCGCGCGGATGTGCAGGGGAACCTTTTTGCCTTCGCGGCGATATCGAGCGGCCGCCAGCGCCAGGGCGAGACCGCCATAAAACGCCTTGCGCGCCGCCGCCGGCCGCTTGCGCAGCTCCGTACAAATGGTGGAGTAGATGCGCTCCCACATCCGCGGCGGAGCGAGCAGGATGGTGGGCCGCACCTTGCGGATATCCTGCGGCAGCTTCATGAGGCTCTCGAAGAACGTCACCGGCATGCCGCAACGTAGCGGCAGCAGCTCGATCACCACGCGCTGGGCGATATGCGCCGAGGGCAGAAACGCCACCGTGGAATCCCGCGGTCCGATCGGCAACACGGATGGGCCCATGTCCAGGTTGGAAACGATGGCCTGGTGTGTGACGAACGCCATCTTCGGCTCGCCGGTGGCGCCCGAAGTGAGGTAAAGGATGGCCGGATCGGAGGGCTCGACTTCCGCGCGCAGCCGCGCCAGCATTTGCGCGTCGCGCGCCAGCTCCGCACGACCCCTTTCCCGAAGGGCTGCCAGCGTGATGGCGCCATCCGCCTCTCCGGTGAGCAGAATCCAATGCTCGATGGGCGCTTCCCGTAGCGCATAGAGCATCTGGCGATCTTCCACGAAAGCGGCACACGCACGCGCCATTGCGAGCGTTCGCACCAGGTCCTTCGGCGGATAACTGGGATACATGGCGGCCGCAACCGATCCGTTCGCCATGATGCCCAGGTCGGCGATATAGAATTCCAGGCGCGTTTCGGAATTCAGCGCGACCACGTCGCCCTTCCCGATCCCCAGGGCGCGCAGTCCGGCGGCGATCTCCTCCGCTGCCTGCAAATACTGCTTCCAGGAATAAGTCAGGTAGCCGGATTCGCTTTGGGGGTCGGGCTGATGGAGCGCCGGGGCATCGCCGTAAAGGCGGGTGGTTTCTTCCAAAACCTGATAGACCGTGCGGGGACTCACTCCAAGCAATTTATCACGCGGTGCCTTCACACACTCACCACCGGACAGGGCGACTCCCGGATAATCGCGTAAGCGTTGGTGCGCAGGCGGCCGAAGACACCGGCGGCGGAACCTCGCCCGATCACCAGGAGATCCGCCCGAAGCCGCTCCGCGTTGACACAGATTACTTTCGTGGGCTCGCCCGCCTCCACGCTGAATTCGGCTTCCATTCCCACGAATTTCTGAAGACGAAGCAACTCTTCCCCGGCCGACTTGCGGAGGGCAGCCTGCCACCTCACGGCGGAATCGTCACCCGGTTCCGGGGCGTCCGGGGCGGCGCCGGTGGCATGCACCACGAGGAGCCGGGCGCCGAATTCCTGCGCCAGCCGGGTCGCCCAGCACAGGGTTTTCGAGCTTTGGGGACCCAGATCGACGGCGCAGAGAATGCTGCGAAACGGGATCGAACCCAGGGTCGTAGCTTCCTCGATGTGGACGCCGGTCCAGACGGGGCAGTCGGCGTCGTGCAAAACCTTGGCGGTATTCGACCCCAGGATGAAGCGGCGGAACGGGCCGTAGCCGTGAGTCGGCATGATGATGACGGTTTGGTCCGGGAAGGCATGGGCGAGTTCCACGATCTTGGACGCGGGATCGCCTTCGAGAATGATGCGGCGCACGTTCGGTCCGGCCAATTCGGAGGCCAGAAAGGCGTCCAGCTCGCGGCGGGCCTGCTCGGACCGGCAGCGGTACAACTCGGAAAGCATGGAGCCGCCGATATCCAAAGCGCCAAACTCAAGCTGGGGGGGCGTCAGAACATGCAGAAGAGTCAGTTCCGAGCCGAAGCGGGCAGCCAGCGCCTTGGCATAGCGTGCCGCTCCCACCGACCGCTCGGAGAAGTCGACCGGCAACAGGATTTTGGCAAGATCTCGCAT
>JAIQFL010000646.1 GCA_020073365.1 Terriglobia bacterium
AGGTCGACCCGATGGTGGCGCTGCGGTATCAGTAAGCTATCCTGCCCTGTGACCACCGGGACAAGTTCCGTTCCTGGCTGTTCAGTGAGGCAAGGTGCTACGGCAAAGTGACTTGCTTGTTCCGGCATGTTATCGTACGTCATCTCCGTCGGGTTCGCTCATTCGCCTCGGTGTGTTTCCGATCCTCATTCGGCGCGGAGGGCGGCCATGGGATCAAACCGCGTCGCGCGCCAGGCAGGGATGAGTGCAGCGCCGGAAGCCACGGCCGCGAGCAGCAAAAACACCACGGCGATGCCCGGCGGATCTACTGGCCGTACGCCGAATAGCAGCGTCGAGATCCATCGGCTTGCAGCCCAGGTCGCGCAGGCGCCTGCCGCCATTCCCATGGCCACTGCGATCAACGCCTGTCGCAGCACCAGGGCAAGCATCTGATTTCTGGTGGCCCCCAGAGCCATCCGGAGTCCGAGTTCGGCAGTCCGCCGCGCAGTGGAATAGGCAGTTACGCCGTGGAGTCCGATCGCCGCCAGCACCAGTGCAAAAGCGCCGAAGAGCGTCAGCAGGAGCGCATACAGGCGTTCCTGGTATAGGCTATCCTCGATCAATCGCCTTTGGGTCTTTACGTCGGCCATCACCAGGTCGCGGTTGATGCGAAGAATCGCTTGCCGAACGGCGCCGGCCATGGCCGCCGGATCGCCCGCGGTGCGGACCGCGAAAGACCTTCCGGTGAACGGGCTGTTCTCTTGCGCGTAGGAAACGAATACTGTCGGCACGGGCGCTTTTCGCAGGCTGTCATACTTCGCGTCTCGTACTACCCCTACAACCTCCACCTGGAAAGGGCCCTTGCCCAGGTTCCTCAGCAGAATCTGTCCGACGGCGGGCCGTTCACCGAAGAAACGGTGTGCGGCCGCCTGGTTCATCACCATTACGTGATGAGAAGAATCGGTGTCCTGGGCGGAGAGCGGACGGCCTTCCACAATCGGCATACCCATCGTCTGGAAGAATTCAGGGCTGACGATGTTCATCCACACATTTATCGGACGCCCGCCCTCCAGCGCCGGAGAGGACAGATCGGTGCCATTGTGCCAGCCGCCTATCAACGGGTGCGAGAGGGCCGCCGCTTGAACCACCCCTGGCGTCGCGCGGGCCGAGTCCAGGACGCGATCATACAGCGGGCCTACCTGTTGCGGGCCGTAGCCCAATTGGCCGGCATCGAGGCGGAATGTCAGAACGCGGTCGCGGGCGAATCCAGGGTCCACCTGCTCCAGATTGCCCAGCGTTCGCAACAGCAGGCCGGAGCCTGCCAGCAAGACCACCGACAGTGACACTTGCACGGCGATCAACGCCCTGCCCGTCAGAATGCCGCCCGCCCAAGCCGACCGCCGCCGCCCCGAGGCCCGAGCGCCCTCCTTCAGGTTCGGCGCGATATCCGCCCGGCTGGCCTTGAGAGCGGGAACCAGGCCGAACAGCACCGCGCTGGCCACCGACACCAGCATGGTGAAGCCTAGCACCCGGAGGTCTGGTTGCAGGTCCAGCGCAACTGTCTCAAAGGTTGCCGTCAACTGGGCGGCGATGAATCGCGAACCGCCCACCGCAAGAAGGAATCCAACCAATGCTCCCACAGCGGACAGCAACAGACTCTCGGTCAGCAACTGGCGCACGATGCGTGGCCGGCTGGCTCCCAGCGAAAGCCGAACGGCCACCTCCCTCTGTCGCGCCGCCGAACGTGCCAGTTGAAGGTTCGCTACGTTGATGCAGGCGAGCAGCAGCACCAGCCCGACCACTCCAAACAGGAACATCAGCGGGCGCTCGATGCTATCGCGCAGAGTGCCCAGCCCCTTATCGCCCGGCAACAGAATCAGTCTCGGATTCCTGGCCTGCTGTAGACCAGGGACACCGGATTCCAACAGCATTCCTCGAAATCGCGCCGTCAGCCGCGTTGCCGCAGCCTCTGTCGTGACTCCGGCCTTCTTCCTGCCCACGAGTTGAACCCACCACAAATCGGGCGCCGTCTTCGGTTTGCCAAAACGAAATTCGCGCGGCAGTACATTGTCCAGCGCGCCTAATGGCAGGAACACCTCGGTGGGACCGCCCCACCCGGCCGAGGCGATGCCATGAAAACCGGCCCCAGAGACTCCCACGACCGTTGTCGCAGCGCCGTTTACCCGCACCGTCTTGCCGAGGATTGAGACATCTCCGTGGAGTGAGCGCTGCCAGAAGTCGTACGTGACCACGGCCACGGTGGCGCCCGACCGATCGTCCGATTCCGTCAACGGACGTCCCAGGGCCATCCGCACCCCCAACCCTTCGAAGAAGTTGCCGGTAACCAGCGTGCAATGTGCCGCGAATGTGGTGGCGCCATCGCTGATCCCGACCTTTCCAGGAATGTAGAAACCGAATACCTCCAGGCCTTCGGCGCTTGCCGGCCCGAATTCCCGCAGGGCCATCAGTGGGAAAATACTTGAGAGCCGCTGGCCGCTGGCAGGATCCTTCCTGTCGATATTGTTCATTGTGGAGGCCCTAAGACCTCCATCCGCCTTCCAATACGCGACCACCAGGTTCTCGGGATCGCGTACCGGCAGGGTGCGCAGCAAGACCGCATTAATCACGGTGAAGATGGATGTAGTCGCCCCTATGCCGAGGCCCAGCGAAAGCACAACTACAGCGGTGAATCCGGGATGAGCCCGCAGAACACGGCCGGCATATCGCAGATCGCGGAGGAACGACTCCAGAACTGCGGTCCCGCGGGCATCGCGGCATTCCTCTTTGACCTGCTCCGCGCCGCCTGATGCCAGGCGCGCACGACGGCGGGCCTCTTTGGGCGAGAGTCCGGCTTCTTCCAACTTCTCGACCTCATGTTCCGTGTGAAACCGCAACTCGTCGTCCAGTTCGCGCTCCATCCGATTGCGCAGCACGACGGCGCGCAGCCTGTACAGAAGATCATTGATCACTCTGGCCTCCCTTAGCTGGTTTCGAGTACTCCGCCCACCGCCGTCACCAACATGCGCCAACTGCGAGTCTCTTGTTCAAGCTGTTTGAGCCCCGCCGGTGTGATCCGATAGTACTTGGCACGCCGGTTGTTCTCCGTGGTATCCCAATGTCCCTTGATCCACCCGCGGCGCTCCAACCGGTGCAGCGCCGGATAGAGAGAACCTTGCTGCACCTGCAAGACATCGCTGGACATCTGCTGGATGCGCTGCGAAATGTCCCAGCCGTGGTGTGGTTCCAGAGCAATGCTCTTGAGGATCAGCAGATCGAGTGTGCCCTGCGGAAGGTCGATGCGCTCCGTCGCCATAATGCCAACTTACCCTGATGCTTCTACAGGTGAGTCTACACCTGCTGATGTAGAAGTGCAAGGGGGCGATTCACCGGGGACGATTCACCCGGGCGATTCACCGGTCTGTCGTTGACTCGGCAAATCGACGGAAACGCCACGCTGATCCATTCCCCGCGGCTAGTCGCCTCACGAAGGACACGCCCGCACTCCAGGAGGTCCGCCCAAAACGTCATCCTCCACCCACCCCCTCCGGGGCTACACTGTTAGGAATCGGACACGTATGACGCGCTATCTATCCCTGGTACTGTTCCTCTCCGTCTGTGCCTTCGCCCAATCCGGGCCCAAGGTCGACCTGTTGAAGAGCTTGAAGTTCCGCGAAATCGGTCCCGCCAATATGGGCGGGCGCATCGACGATTTCGCGGTGGTCGAAAGCAACACCAACATCGTCTACGCCGCCACCGCTTCGGGCGGTGTGTGGAAGACGGTGAATGGCGGCATCTCGTGGAAGCCGGTGTTCGACGACCAGGCGGTTTCGAGCATCGGCGACGTGAC
>JAIQFL010000205.1 GCA_020073365.1 Terriglobia bacterium
ACGCATCGCGATCGTGCGCGCCAAGGAGATCGACACGCTGATCCCCTTCGGAATCGCAACCAGCGGGGTGGTGCTTTCCACGCTGCTTCACGCCGCCGATGCCGATTACCGCGTTGTGGTTGTCCCAGACTGCTGCGCCGATCTCGATGCGGACCTGCACGCCTGCCTATTCGACAAGCTCTTTCCGCGCCAGGCCACGGTAGTTTCCGCGAGCGAGTTGGTGGATGCCCTGCGATCGGCCGAGACGGGAGCAGTAAGCAACTGATGCCGCGGCGAAACGGGCCGTCCTGTCTGCATGTTCGCTATCGTGGCGGCGGACGGTATTCGAACACCGCGCCCTGCTGGCGCAAAAGTGCGGTCAAGCGCCCGGTATCGACGTCCTGCACCGCGGTCCGATTTTCGATCGCCAACTTCGCAGCCACGCCCGCGGCCTGCCCGATAATCATGTATTGCGGCTCCATGCGAAGCGAAGAGTAAGCCACGTGGCTGGCGGAAAACGCAACCGGGACGAGCACGTTCCGCGCCTCCGTTGGCTTGGGGAGCATCACCCGATAGGGGATCTGGTAAGGCTTCACCGGCACCTGCATGTCGCCTTCGTTGCGCACGAAGCCGCCGGCATCCACGATCCGCTCGATGTTATGCGAGTCGCTATTATAAGATCCCATGCCGATCGCGTCCGGCTTGGTGAGCTCAGACTGTAGATCCTTCTGCACCACCACATACTCGCCGACCATGCGGCGGGCCTCGCGGATGTAGAGTTGGCTGGGCCAGTTTCCGTTGTCTGTGAATTCGTCTCTGCACAGTCCGAACGCGTTCATCTCGCTCCGGAGTGGTTCGGGCACCTGCGCGTCGTTGGCGAGGAAATAGAACAGCCCGGCCGTGTAGTCCCGGTGCGCCTGCCGGATTCTGGCGCGCTCGGCATAAGTGGCATTAGGATAGTTCCAGCTCGCGCCGATGTAATCGGTCGAGAACGCGCCTTGGTTGTTCACATCCAGCTTCCCGTTCGGAATGCGATCCAGTTTTAAGAACGTTCTCAGGCCCGGGACGCGTCCCTCCGCTGCGGTGCGGGCGGCGATCAACCGCGCCAGCAACTCGTAGCGAGCTGGTTGGTACCCCGCTGGTCTTGCGAAAGCCACCTGGTTCTCGGGAACCTCGGAAAAGCACATGCGGTAGTTATACGCCTGCACCTTCTGGTCTGCTGAGCCCGCGGGGCCGGGCTTCCCGGCGAAGATCTCGGGCAGGAGGCTGCCGCCGGATGCGTAGGCCGGCACGTCCACCAGAAACTGGTGATACGGGGTCCGGCCCCGCACGCCCGCCAGCGACTCATCATACTGAGAGCTTGCCTCGCGGCCCCAGGTGTAGCCGATGCCGGCTTGCGCCATCAGGTCGCCTTCGTAGCTGCTGTCGATGAAAACCTTCGCGGAGAAGGTTACGCCATTCTCCATCACGATCTGCCGCACAACAGCACCGCTCTTTCGCACAGCGTCTTTCTCGCGCAGGCGGTGGTGCTCAAAGAGAGTAACGCCGGCTTCGCTTAGCATCTGCCGCAAGATGGCTTCGGCGACGTGCGGTTCGTGATACCACGCCAGATCGTTGCCGTAGCGCCCCATCCCGTAGTATTTGCCGATGCGCTTGTAGAACTCTAGCGCGTAGCCGCCGATCACTTCCTTTTTCCCGAAGTCGGTCCAGCTCAGGCCACCCGACACCATGCCGCCGATGTGGCTGCCAGGTTCGAGTAGCGCAGTCTTCAATCCTTCGCGCGCCGCGCTCACCGCGGCGATTGCACCACCGGCGGTGCCGCCATACACCACAACGTCGAATTTCTCGACCGCGCCGTAAGAGGCGAGGGCACCGCAAACCAACAGAACCAGAGTGCGCATAAGATTAGTGCGGTCGTCGAGGCGTCGCCCGCATCCAATTGGCGGTCGGCCATAGCCAGGGACGACGCAAGGCTGTGCTGAACATGGACTGGTGGTCGCGCGCCGTCATTTGTCGATCCGCCGCTCCCGGCATGCCGCAGGCCGGATGGCATGATCATCCTTACAGGATGCTATGGTCGATCCATCCTGTCCAGACCGACGCCACCGATAAGGCTTTCCGCCGAGGCTGTCCACGCGCTTTACATCCGCACTGCTACCGAATGCCAATAAGGTTGACATCTGCTGCTGTGGCCATCAAATAACCATTTGATTCTATTAGTTTTACGATTTGGTGTGGAAGGTGCATTGAGTAAGGCAGAGTTTGCGGAGGATCTGGCTCAAATGCCGATACAAAAGATGGAAAAAAAGATGGACCGGCGCAGGAAGTTCCGGTTCCCGATTCATCGCGAGTTACGGTACAAGCTGTTGGATGAAGGAGGCCTGATGGGAGGAGGCACCGGACAGAGCGTCAATATCGGCAGCGGTGGCATCGCATTCTCCAGCGATCAGGAGCTGAAGCCCGACGCCCTCATCGAGCTCTCGATCAGTTGGCCGGTACTACTGGACGATACCTGCCCCATGAGGCTCATCGTATTTGGGCGAGTGCTCCGCAGTGCGGGCCGCAAATCGGTCTGCACCATCGACAAGCACGAGTTCCGGACCCAGGCGCGGACGTTTCAGGCGGCGCCTGCGATGCGCAGCGATGCAATGCTCCAACGGTGGGCCCATGAGATCCGAAAAGAGAGCGTGAGGCCGCGGGTAGCCACCGCTTGAATGAGGCGCGGCTGTTCCCGGACGCACAGTGAGTCCCAGAATCGGACGGCGCCCGGCCACGGCAGGTTGCGCCGTGGCGGGCTTACAGCCTGAACGGGGACTGACAGCCCAAAAAACTAGGCCCATGAAGTGCATTATGCGGGGGCCATGGATCTGCGGTATGCGCTTCGCCTCTTAGCCCGGTCGCCGGGCTTCACTGCCATAGCAGTCGTCACCCTGGCAGTCGGTATCGGCATCAACACCATCGTCTTCACGCTGTACAGCGCGGTAGCCCTGAAGCCCATTGCGGCGCGCGCGCCGCAGGAACTGGTGCGTATCTCGGGCAACCAGAACGGTCTACGCCTCGATTCGTTCTCCTTGCGGCAATACACCCAGATGTGCGGCTCGACCGGCTCCTTCACCGGTATGATCGCCTCGTCTGACCCCCAGACCATCGTCGGCCGCATTGCCGACGCCCCCGCGGCTGAGGCCCAGGTACTCCGTGCCCGCTTCGTTTCCGACAACTACTTCAGCGTGCTGGGAGTCGTTCCGCAAATCGGCCGCGGGTTTCAGGAGGACGACCGGGAGGCCGTGGTGCTCGGCCATGACTTCTGGACGAAGAAACTCCAGGGCGACCCGGCGGCACTCACCAAGACCATCCTTGTGCAAGGCACAGCGCTCCACGTCGTAGGCGTGGCCCCGGAGAAGTTCGCCGGCACCGGTGTGCCGCCCCAGATGCCGAATCTGTGGATTCCGCTGGCCGCCCAGACGGAAGTTCTCCCCGGCGTGGACTGGCTGCGCGACGACAACGCCCGGCAGTTGCAGGTGTTGGCGCGGCGCAAGCCGGGCATTCGCGTGGTGCAGGCGTCCGCGGAGTTGGACGTCCTGGCGAGCGGCTGGCCCTTAGTGGAGGGCAAGCCCGCGCACCTCTCCGCCCGGCCCGCGACCTTCTTTCAGGCCGATGGCGGCGAGTTCGAAACGTTCGCGGTGATCTGCCAGATCCTCATGATCGCGGTGGGTCTGATCCTGCTGATCGGCGCCATCAACCTGGTGAACCTGCTGTTCGCGCGCCACGCTACACGGGAACGGGAGTTTGCGGTGCGGCTGGCAATGGGCGCCAGCAGGTTTCACCTGGTGCGGCAACTGTGTACGGAGAGCCTGCTGCTCGGCGTCTTCGGCGGAGCCGTCGGACTGATGTTGTCGCTGTGGGCGTGCGAATGGATTCGCCTCGCGATCACCGGAAGTTTGCAGCGGATCACCGGCGGACTCGTGGGCGTGTTTCTGGACGTTTCACCGGACTGGCGCGTGTTCGCCTACACGGCGGCGATTTCCGCGGTCATCGGCATTGCCATTGGAATCTGGCCTTCGCTCCGGGCCAGCCGGCGCGATGTGATCTCGGTGCTGAAGCAGGCGTCCGCCGGCTCCGCACGGGGGCAGCGAAAACGCAATCTGTTGATCAGCGCGCAAGTGGCCGCGTGTCTCATGTTGCTGGCGGGCGCGGGGCTGCTGTTCCGCGGCGTCTGGCGCTCCGGCAGGATCGACCCCGGGTTCGAGATCCAGCACGTCGCGCTCGCCGGGATCAATGTGAAGACCGTGGCCGTTTCGCCGGCAGCGCGGTCCGCAGTGCTGCGTCAGGCCGTGGACCGAATCCAGGGGCTTCCCGAAGTGGCGTCGGTGGCTTGGGCTGACCGGCCGCCGTTCCTAGGCCACGGATCGTTCAGCGTCCACGACGAGCGGGGAGTGTGGGTGGTCAACTGCTGCCTGTTTAACCTGGTGTCGGACCGCTACTTCGAGACGCTGGGCATCCCCTTGCTGGCGGGCCGCAACTTTACTCCCGCGGAGATCGAGAGCGCGGCGCCCGTGATGGTGATTAGCGACGTGGCGGCGCGGCGCATTTGGCCGGGGAAGGATCCGCTGGGCCGCAGCATCCCCCGCGACGAGTTCCTCAAGAGGCTGGGGATTTTGCCGCGCGACTCGTACACCGTGATCGGCGTGGTGAAGGGGGTGCGCAGCACCTATCTTTCGAAACCCGACGAGGGGTTCCTGTACTATCCGCAGCCACTCTCCAACACCTTCGGAGCGATGCTGGTGCGGACCCGATCCTTGCCGCAAGTGGCGTCCCGCTCCATATTCGAGGCGATCGGAGCGGTCGATGCGAATCTGCCCTCGCAGACGTTCATCGTGGGATTGGACCAGGCGCCCGTTCAGCTTCAGCGGATGATGGCGGAAGCGCCCGCGCTGGTGGCCTTCGTCCTGGGAATCCTGGCGCTGCTGCTGGCATCCTTGGGCATTTTCGGACTGGTGTCGCAACTCGTGACGCAAAGGACGCGCGAGATCGCCATCCGGGTATCGCTGGGGGCGCAGGTTGGGGACGTGATCCGAATGGTCATGGCACAGACACTGCGGCCGGTTCTGCTGGGCTCCGCGGCGGGTATGGCCGGGGCGCTGGCTATTTCGGTGCTGCTGGCCAAGATGATGGGGGCGCCGGACATGCCCGATCTGACGTACGGCTCGGGAGCCTTCGACCCGCTGACCTTTTCGGGCGTATTGTCAGTCCTGACGCTGGTGATTCTGATCGCGAGTTTCCTGCCCGTCCGCCGGGCGACACAGATAGCACCAGCGGAGGCGCTGAGGAACGAGTAGGGCGCGGGGTTGACAGACGATAGCGTCTGTCCCACATAACGCTACGCGGGTTTAGGCTCGCTCTTGGATTCGGTTTTCGAGGAAGAAGACTCGCTCTTCGAGGACTCGGTTTTTGAGGATTCGGACTTGGCAGAATCGGTCTTCGAGGACTCAGACTTGGATTCGGATGTTCCATTCGAACCGTTGGTCGCGGGGAGTTTTCCGCCGCGGCCGTAGTCGTTGACGTACCAGCCGGTACCCTTGAAGCGCAATGACGGTACGGAGATCAGCCTTTCCGCCTCGCCGCCACAATCCTCATGCATAGTCAGAGGCTCGTCGGCAAATTTCTGCCTCACCTCGAACGTCTTTTTGCATTGGTGGCACCTGTATTCGTAAAGCGGCATAACGTTGGGAATAACCCAGAAACTCTTCCTTCATTGTAACAGATGCGGGCGGGGCAAGATTTGATGCGGGGGCGCAAGTGACTGTAGCGGTGAGATATGCCCAGGCTAGGGAGCGCGGCAGACTGGCCCAACTGCCGGTCCCGCCCCGGCTCCACGGTAAAGATCTCTTAACAGTACCCGAGCTTGCTAACTTTCTGGTGGGGATGGTCGTCTTAGCAGTAGGATGATACGAAGAACCTACATCATCGCGGTCATAACGCTGGGGTTAACGGTTGGCGCCGTGCATACCTCACCGGTGTTGGGCCGGTTCGTATCGTCTGCCCAGAGCTTCCATTCCTACTTCCGGGACCTCAAGAAAGCCGGGACCTCCTTGAACCCGATCGAGCGCTTCGTATTTAGCCTGATGTTGGCCAACCCCAAAGTGCCCCAAGCCGCGAACCAGTGCGCTGCGCCTGAGCACCAAACGTAGACTTAGCTGCGTACTGCCAACCGATCCTCGCTCCTTGCAACCTAAGTGGGGCACGCTTGAGCTTGCCATCACTGGAGTTTCAATTCCAGGGCAAGCTCAAGCGTGCCCCACCAGGTCCAGGCTACTTCTTCTTGGCCGGAACACCCTTCTTCGTGCCGCCACGTGCCGGGGCAGCCGCGCAAGGCGTGGTCTTCAGGCCTTCGATCTTGGCTTTCTCCGTGTCCATGGTGAGCATGAACGGGGTTTGGGTGAAGGCC
Source organism: Terriglobia bacterium (assembly GCA_020073365.1). Lineage (GTDB taxonomy): Bacteria > Acidobacteriota > Terriglobia > Bryobacterales > Bryobacteraceae > JAIQFL01. The sequence continues at coordinate 6,425 of JAIQFL010000205.1, forward strand.
GACGGAACACCTTCCCACTGAATCTCGCCCGCCTCCGGCTTGCCGGTGAGGGGCGCGTCCAGCTTCAGGGTGATCTCAGCCGTGGGAGCGCCCTGCTGGGTGGGGAGGGGGACGGCCACCAGGAGGTCCTTGGAACGGCATGCCGGCTTACCCTCCACCACGGTGCCTTTGAGCTTGGGCACAGCCGCGTTTTTCAGTTGCCCCTCGAAGTACGCCTGGCCGGCGGCGGCATCGGAGAGTTGACCCTTGATGTTCATCCACATGGCGAGTTGCGGATTGCTCTTCTCGAACTCGGCCGCCTTCCGATTCGCCACGGCAGCGCCGGTCTCGATGGCAAAGCCAGCGGGCGGCAGCGGCGAGTTCTTGGCCTGCGCCCTGAGCTGCTCCAATCCTTCGTCGCTGCCATGGTAGCCGGTATATGCGCTATTGGCGTAGTCCGTGATCTTCTTGGCGTCCGCGGAGCCGCCCAGAGTGGCATCCACTACCGCCGCGCGGACGAATTCATAAATGGCCTTCGGGGCGGTCTCGGTAGCCTTGTCCGGCTGGGCACGCGCGATGCAGTTGAGAGCCCTTCCAAGGTTGTAAGAGATGAACGACTTATCGGGATAGTCCTGCAATGCCTTGGTGTACGCGGCCTCCGCGGCCTGGCAGTCCGCTAACTGTGGAGGGGTTTTGGCCATCGCGAGGTTGCCGGGGAGCACCGCGATGGTCAACAGCGCGGCTTTCGCGGCGGCCTGTAACTGCGGGCGCGCATTCGTCCAGTCGGTATCGGCCATGCCCTCCGGTTTGCGATTGTAGTCCAGCAGCTTGCGCGCCGCTTTTTCGCCGATGGCGAGTTGTTCCGGCGTCGGGCTGGGCGTTTGCTGGATGGCCACAGCAGTCGTAAACAGAACCTTCAGAACATCCCCTGGTCCCGACTTGGGATCGCTGAACGTAGCGTCGAGATCTCCCTTGGCCATGAGTTCCCCGGCCGTATCCACGGCCTTGCCAAACTGCTTCGCCTCGCTGTAGGTGGTTACGTAGAGGATGGCGCGGGTGTCTTTGTACCAGGAATCCGGATACTTCTGTTTCCAGATATCGAGATCCGCGATGGCCTTCGTGAAATTCTTGTTGACGACGTCCATCGTGACGGCGTTGTAAATATCGTACTCGGCCGCATCTTTATAATGCGTCTCGGGTTGGGCTGCCGCAGCCTGCGCGCGGGCCTGGCGGGCCATCCCCGTCAGTGCTACAGCACCCAAAGCGGCAACCGCCGCGATTCTCTTCCAAGCGGTATAAGAATTCATGTGCGTTCTGCCAAACACGAAAAACCCCCAAATTGGACCTGTGAGCCGCGGCGCGGAGTGCCGTCCCCCAGATTCCTATTTCTTTTTAGTCGTACCCTTCTTCGCGCCTGCCGGCGCGGTAGTGCATGGTGTGGTCTTGAGCCCCTCAATTTTGCCCGACTCGGTATCCATGGTGAGCATAAAAGGGTCCTTGGCGAAGGCCGTCGGAACACCTTCCCAATGGAACTCGGCGCCGAATTCCGGTTTGCCCCCGAGTGGCTTATCGAGCTTCAAAGTGATTTCGGCCTGAAGCGGTTTCGGTGCATCCGGCAGTGGGACCGCCACCATCAGTTCTTTAGAGCGGCAGGCCGGCGTGGCCTCAATCAGCGTGCCCGTAAGCTGCGGTACGGCCGTGTCCTTGAGCTGACCCTGGAAATACTGCTCCCCGGTGGTGTCGGCAAGCTGCCCCTTGATTTTCATCCACAGGGCCAACTGGGGATTGCTCTTCTCGAATTCCGCCTGCTTCTCCTGCGCAATTTCGGTGGCGGACTTGATTTTGAAACCGGCCGGCGGAGCCGGAGAACCCAAGGCCTGCTGCTTGAGTTGGTCCAGTCCCTCTTCGCTTCCATGGATGCGGGCGTAGACTTTCTTGAGGTACGATTCGATTCCGGGCAGGTCCTTCGGTTCCAGCCCGCTCTTCGCCGGATCGAGCGAGGAGGCGCGGGCAATCTCCCAAAGCGCCTGCGAAACCTTGTCGGGATTGCCGACTTCACAGCTCAGCAGGGCCACACCCAGTTGATACGCGGCAAGCCCACTATAGGGATAATCGGCCAACGCCTTGGAAAACGCGGTTTCCTGGCCGGGGCAATCCTTCTTCTGTTGCGCGTCCAGGCCGGGCTTCAGCGCCAGGGCGACCATGGCCGTCCTGGCTTTGCTCACTACGTCGGCTCCAGCGGCTGCCCAGGCTGCATCGGTTTGGCCGGCAGGCTTGTTTCCGGGCGTGAAGTACTTCGGAGCAAGGTCCACCAAGGCGCGCGCGGCTCTTTGCCCCTGGGCCAGTTGATTGGCGGTCGCGCCAGGCACGTTGGCCGCATTGAGGGCCACCGAATAGAAAACGTTCAGCATGGTCAGCTTGATGGGCAGACCCGCCAGTTGTTCCGTGCCGGGACCGTTGAAAATGGCATTCAAATCCTTCGACATCAATTGCGAGCCGTACTCCAGCACCTTGGCTGGCTGATTCAACTTCGCACAGGCCTGCAGGTACAGGTACGCGCGGTCGTCCTTATAATCCGAATCCGGGAATTTTTGGGTCCAGGCATCCAGGTCGGCGAGCTCTTTGGCGTGAAGGCTCGCAAGCGCCTCCGGTGTGGCGCCGGGAGGCTCTACGGCATCCTTATATGCCTGGCTGACGATTTCGTATTCGCCGTCCTTGTACTTTTTCTGGGACGGGGCCGACGCCTGGCTGGCGGTGGCCTGCGCACGACAGTACGGGGCGGCGCCCGTGAAAACAACCGCGCCCAAAACGGCACAAGCGGCCGTGGCTCTCAAATGGATCGAGAAATTGTGCACGTGCGCCTCCTGCCTGCTTCCGCTTCCGAACCTGGCTTGCTGATCCGCTTTGCGCAACCTGGCACCCGTCCACCGGCCACTCGTGAACCGGTGGGACATTGCGGAGTATAGCCGAACCACGTATGTCGTGCAACTCGTTGGACTCCATTTCGCCCTGCCGGGTTCCGAATCCCAAATGATATCAGATCAACGGTATGCTAGTGGCTGTCTTAAGTACTGGTTCCAAGTGCTCGTTTCAAGTACTTGTTCCCAACCAGTCCCACACAGGCAGGAATGCCCGGGTACTGATGCGATACGTCGATCTAGCGGTCATCCTCATCTACCTGATCGGAATCACGTGGTTCGGCGCCCGATTCGGCCGCGGCCAAAGGAGCTTGCGGGACTACTTCCTGGGGGGGCGGACGACTCCCTGGTGGGCCATCAGCCTCTCCATCGTCTCGGCCGAAACCAGCACCTTGACGATCGTCGGAACGCCCGCGCTGGCTTTTGGCGGCAACCTGGGCTTCCTCCAGATAGTCCTCGGATACCTCCTGGCCCGCATTGTGATTGCGATTTTGTTTTTGCCCCAGTACTTTCGGGGCGAGATGTTCACGGCGTACGAGCTGATGCGGCGGAGGTTCGGCGAGCGCATCCGCAAGCTCACCGCTTCCATATTCTTAGTGACGCGCGCGCTGGCGGAAGGTGTACGCGTCTACGCCATCTCCCTGGTGATCTCGATCGTGCTCGGTACAGGGATCGAGGCTTCCATCGTGCTCATCATCGTGCTCACGATCTTCTACACGTTCGAGGGCGGCATGACCGCGGTAATCTGGACCGACGTGGTGCAGATGAGCCTGTACGTGATCGGCGCGGTGCTGAGCTTCTGGGTAATCCTGGGCCACATCCAGGGAGGGTGGGCGCACGTGACGGCGGTGGCCGGCGCGGTCCACAAGTTCACCGTTTTCGATTTCCGGTTCTCGCCCTCGATGGACTTTTTCGCGCGAACCTACACATTCTGGGCGGGGGTTGCGGGCGGTTGTTTCCTGACCACCGCCAGCCACGGCACCGATCAGCTCATGGTCCAGCGGCTGCTGAGCGCCAAGGACGAGCGCCAGAGCCGCACGGCGCTGCTGGCAAGCTGGGTGGTGATTTTCGTCCAGTTCACCCTGTTTCTGCTCATCGGCATTCTACTTTACGTTTATTATCAGGATCGTCACCTCCCCGCTCCGGCGCAAATGGACCGGATCTATGTCGACTTCATCTGGAATAACCTGCCTCCGGGAGTCGCCGGTCTCATTGTGGCCGCCATCCTGGCCGCGGCGATGGCCAACATCAGCGCGGCGCTGAACTCGCTGGCTTCCACTACGGTGATGGACTTCTACCGGCCGCTGGTAAGGAAGCGAAGGGGTTCGGCTGGGGACGACAAATCGGACATCCGTCTGGCGCGTTTCGCCACGGTCGTGTGGGGAGTGGTGCTACTCACCATCGGCCTCCTGGCGCAGCATGTGCATTCGGTCTTGGAAGCCGGGCTGGCCATCGCCTCCATCCCGTTCGGCGCGCTGCTGGGGGTTTTTCTGCTGGGTGTGCTGACCAAACGGGTGCGCGAATGGGCGGCCATGGCCGGCGTGGCGGCGGGCCTGGCCACGGTTCTCTATGTCCGCTTCTACACGCCCATCGCCTTCACGTGGTGGGTGCTGATTGGAACGACCATGACGTTTCTGGTGGGGTTTGCGGCCTCGCTGTTCCAGGCGCCTGGCGCCGCCGAGGATTAGGACATGAAAGAAAAAGAGACCCATGTAGAGCAGAGTGCCCGGATAGAGCTGAAGCGCGATCTGGGCCCGTGGGCCGCCGCGGCCATTGTGGTCGGGACGGTGATCGGCAGCGGTATTTTCCTGGTGCCGCGAACCATGATCCAACGGGTGGGCAGCCCGGAGCTGGTGTTCGTAGTCTGGGTCTTCGGCGGTTTGCTCTCGCTGGCGGGAGCGCTGAGCTACGCGGAGCTGGCGGCGGCGCTTCCCGAGGCGGGCGGCGAATACGCCTATCTGCGGGAAGCGTATGGTCCCATGTGGGGATTCCTGTATAGCTGGACTCAGATGTGGGTCGCCAAGAGCGGCTCCATCGCTACTTTGGCAACCGGATTCTTCTATTACCTGACCAATTTCTTTCCGAAGCTGGACGGCGTTTTCTATACCATTCCGCTGCCTCTCGGCCCCCATGGAGGGCCGCTCGAGTTCCGTTACGGGCAGTTGTTGGCAATGGCGCTGATATTGGCTCTGGCCTGGCTCAATTACTTTGGCGTGAAGATCGGCGGCGACGTGCAGGTAGCGGTCACCGTGCTGAAAGTAGCTCTAATCGCCGCCATTATTGTGGCGGGGCTGGGACTCGGCCACCCACACGCCGTAGTTACCGAACCCTCATTTCCCTTCACGACGGCGGGATTTTTCGCCGCATTGGTGGCGGCGCTGTGGGCTTACGACGGCTGGAACAACGTCAGCATGGTGGCTTCCGAAGTTCGCGATCCGCAGCGCAACCTGCCGCGAGCGTTAATCTGGGGGACAATCGCCGTGATTGCGATCTATATACTAGCTAATGCCGCGTATTTTTACGTTCTCACGCCGGTACAGGTTGCCGACAGCCCTCGCGTGGCGGCTGAGATGATGCGCCGGATCTTCGCCGAGCCCGGCGCCAGCGCCGTCTCCATCGCCGCCATGATCAGCATTTTCGCCGCGCTGAACGGTTCCATTCTTTCGGGATCGCGAGTACCCTACGCCGCGGCACGTGACGGTTACTTTTTCGGACCCATCGGACGCGTCCATCCGGATCACCACACGCCGGGCGTTTCCATTCTCGCGCTGAGCGTGTGGGCGGCACTGCTGGTGCTGTCCGGACGATACGAGCAGCTTTTCACATATGTAATCTTTGCAAGTTGGATTATCTATGGCATGACCACCGCGGCGGTCCTGGTATTGCGGAAGAAAAACCCGAATTTAGAGAGACCGTATCGCACGCTCGGATATCCAGCCGTACCGGTACTTTTTGTTTTGGTCGCACTAGTTTTGGTAATAGAGACTCTACGGGATTCCCCGCGGGAATCATTCATGGGTATTGGATTGATTGTCTTGGGACTTCCATTCTATTTCTATTGGAAAAGCCGCGTGGAAAGGGAAAGAGTACGTTTGTAGCATGTGTACTGGCCCGGACCTTCGGTACTTTTGTTGCGGCATTTATTGCGTTTCGATTCGAATTGCTTCTTGAAAATAGTAGTGATTGGCGCGAAAATCGGGAGGTATACTAGAGTTACCTTGGGGATTTCCCAATACTACGGCGCGATGATACCAATTTCGTAGGCCGGTCGGGAGGGACGACATGGATGTGACCAAAATCCTTGCGGAGCTAAGGGAAGAGCGGCAACAAATCGAAGAGGCGATTGTCAGCCTTGAGCGGCTCGCACGAGGACGCGTGCGGCGGCGGGGAAGGCCTCCTGCCTGGATGTCGGAGATGACTGCAACGGTCAAACGCCGAGGCCGTCCACCGGGGAGCAAAAACAAAACGCAGGCAGCCGCCGGGGGTACTGCCCCCAAAGCAGTGGCATAGGCTTGTTCCGTGGATCGGGCTTCCAGCCTGCTATAACCGCATTCCTGCGGGCATTCTTGGTGCGCACCCCACCGGCGCACACTCTCGATCAACAGCCAGGAATACTCGTGCTATGGGTTACTACTGCTGGGGAGCTTCCCCTAATTTGACGCGGACTTTCTCACTGCGGCCGTCGCGATAGATGGTCATCTCGAGCATGTCGCCACCGTGCTTGCGGTTCATGACGCGCTGCAGGGAATCGATACCCTCCACGGGCTGGCCGTCCAGCGCAGTGATCAGATCGGCGCCCACGGGAAGCCGGTAATTATACCGGATAACCCATTGGCTGGGGCCCCGCAGACCGGCTGCCGCAGCCGGGGAGGGGCGCTCCACGCGCCGCACCAGCAGACCCCCGGATGCCGGCAGGTTCAGCACCTCGGCCAGATCGCCGGCCACATAGGAGGTCTCGATGCCGAGCGTGGGGCGCGAGATGTGGCCCTTCTGTTGGAACTCATCCAGGATCGCCTTGGCGCGATTGATCGGTATGGCAAAACCCAACCCGATATTGCCTTGCGCCCCGTAAATGGCGGTGTTGATGCCGATCACGTTTCCGTGGGAATCGAGCAACGGCCCGCCGCTGTTTCCTGGATTGATGGCGGCGTCGGTCTGGACCATGCCTTCCAATTCCCGATTGTCCTCGGTCTGAATCGTGCGGCCCAGCGAACTCACAATTCCGGTGGTGAGGGTGCCCCCAAAGCCGAACGGGTTGCCGATTGCGAGCACTTTCTGGCCAACCACCGTGGCTTCGGAATCGCCCAGGCGCAACGATGGCAGCTTGCGGCCGGCATTGATCTTGATCAGCGCCAGGTCGTCACGGGGATCGGTGAAGAGGATTTTAGCTTTAAAGGATTTCTTGTCCGCAAGCACCACGGTCAACTGCGCGGTACCGCCGTTCACCACGTGATTATTGGTGAGGATCTCGCCATCGGGGCTGACGATAAAACCGGACCCGGCGCCCTGCTCGGGATAAATCGCCGAGAACCAGGTTTCCCGGTACACCACCGACGTGATATTCACCGTGGCGTCCCGAGCGCCCCGGTAAACGTCGATGTTATTCTGCTCGTCCGCCATAAAGGTTCCCACCGAAGCGGCGGATGCCGGTTCGCTCCACAGGCGCCCCATGCCACCGGGCCGGAAGACACGCCCGATGTCCCAATGAGCCGCCGAGGTGACATAAAGGAATGCCGCCACCATCGCGCCGGCCCAGATAAATGGTCGCAGAACTTTCATGGTTCGATTCTCCGTAACGATTCGTAGACTGCCCGGGTTTGCCGCAGGGTATTTTCCTTTTCCCCCGATGTATCTATGACGAAATCGGCAAACTTTCGTTTCTCCTCCAGAGGCATCTGGCGGCTCAGGCGGGCGCGAATGTCGTCGAGCACAGCGCCGTCGCGCCGCAGAGCGCGCTCCACCTGCTGCTCCTCCGAACAGGTTACCAGGATCATGCGGTCGAAGCGCCGATAGCTGCCGGTTTCGATCAGAATGGCGGCTTCCACCACGGCGATACCATGGGGCTCGCGGGCGGCAAACCCCTCCAGCAATTGTTCCTCGCGGCGGACCACCGGAGGGTGTACCAGGGCATTCAGCCGCGCCAGGCTGTCCGGCGAGGCGAATACGCGGGTAGCCAGGGCGTGCCGGTCGACTTCGCCGTTATCCGCCAGGATGTTATTGCCAAATTCGCGCACCACAGCCTCGTACGCTTCGCCGCCGGGAGCCAGTACTTCGTGGCCCAGTTCATCGGCCTGGATCAGAAAACATCCGTAGCTCGCCAGAGCCTCACCCACGAAGGTCTTCCCACAGGCGAGGCCGCCCGTCAGCCCGACCTTTAACATACACCGGCCCGCCGCTCCGCGGAAGCCACGGTGTTGGCCATCAACATGGCAACGGTCAGCGGCCCTACACCGCCGGGAACGGGTGTGTACGCTCCCGCCCTCTCGACCACGTCCAACGGATCGACGTCACCTACCAGAACGCGGCCCCTCTTATCGAAGGATGCAAGTTTCTCCGGGGAGTTTCGGAAAATGCGGGCGACATCAGCGCGATTGTCGATCCGGTTGGTCCCGACATCGATGACCGTCACACCGGTGGTGAGAAATTCAGCGGTCAGCATGGCAGGACGTCCGATGGCCGCCACCAGGATCTGGGCCTGCCGGCACACCGACGCGAGGTCGGGCGTCCTGGAATGGCAGATGGTCACGGTGGCGTGCTCGTGCAAGAGCAGCATGTCGACCGGTTTGCCGACGATATCGCTGCGGCCCACCACCACGGCACGTTTCCCGGCCATGGGAATGCGGTAGCGTTTCAGCAACTCGATGATGCCGGCGGGCGTGCAGGCGCGCGGTCCCGGCAGGCCCGTCACGAGGTTACCGACGTTGCAGGGGTGAAAGCCATCGACATCTTTAGCCGGCGCGACGGCCAGCAGAATGCGTTTGGTATCCACCTGCGGGGGAAGCGGAAGCTGCACCAGGATGCCATCGATGTCGTGGCGCGCATTCAACTGCTCGACGATCTGGAGCAGTTCATCGGTTGAAATGGAATCCGGCGGGGTCAGGGCTTCCGAATGGATGCCCAGGTCCTGGCAGGCTTTGACCTTGTTGCGCACGTAGATTTCGGAAGCTGGATTATGACCGGCCAGCACCACCGCGAGACCCGGCACCCGGCCTCGTTGTGTCAGCGCGGCAACGCGTGGCTTCAGCTCGTTCAAGATCTCGTCGCGGACGCGCTTCCCGTCCAGGATTTCGGGCATTCCTCTCAATGATAGCGATTGCCGGGCCCGTGGGGCAGGACTACTGGCCAGTGGCTGTTGAGCCGGCCGGCATCTCCAGCGGCAAGGACAAGTAGGTTCCCGCCAGCGGAACCTGCATCACGCCAGGCTTCGCGTAGTCGCACACGCCGCCCGGGAAAATCTGCGACAGCTCGGCGAGTTCAGCGGCGGTGAACGCGACCTTGTAGTCCCTTGGATCGATCGGCTTGAGCTGGCACTTCATCACGTCATCGGTGAGCGGCGCTCCGGCTACCAGGCGCGGTGTGAGGTGCGACGGATACAGTTCATTGCACTTGCCGGGTCCGTCGAGCGTCGCAGGCTCGTCGATCCGGGTTCCATCGTTAGCCCAGCATCCATCCACGGCGGCGGCCGGCTTCGCGTGGGCCACCTTATCCGCGGACGATGCGCCTGATTTATCTTGTGTCAGCGCGTCCAGCCACCGGCTCATCGTATCGATGGCGGTTCCGATGGCCATCGCAGCCAGTTGCCGGTTTCCGTTGGGAAGCAACCAGATCACCTGGTTGTCGACGCGGCCATTGGATTTGCGCAGCCGTTCGCGCACCACGAAGTCGCGAACACGATCGTGGATATCGCCGAGTGCGTCATTGTAGGTTCGGAAATGGAGGATCGGGACGGAAGCGAGGCCGCCGCCGCCTTCATCGATTCGGCCGGCTGCGTAGGCCAGGCGGATGGCCTCCAGGTCCGCCGAGGACCGTTGAGCCCGCGGGATCCCGTCGTGGTCGAAGCCGCCGATGTTTCGATTGAGGTCGAGGAATTCCTGTTTGGTGATGACCCCGCTGTTCAGCGCCTTTAGCCCGTACTGCACTCCGATGTTGTCCATCGGCGTACGCGCAAAACCGGTGGCGGGATCGCGGCCATAGGTCGCGACATTGGTATCCCAGATGGTGCAGCGGGCGCCTTTGGGGTTCTTCACCGGATCGTAGGTAAGCTCGGGAGCGATGCCGCACCCCTTCGCATTGGTCGCCACGATGGTGTTGGCGAAACTCCGATCCCAAGCCGCGCAGGTCCCCGCTGAGTAACCTTCCACGGCCGTCTCTTTGTCCTTGGTCCACGTCTTTGGATCACCCTTGAAGTAGTTGACCAGCAGGCGGCACTCGTTGACGTCGGGGCTGATGCTGACGGAATCGGGGAACGTGAGGCTGGGCAGCAGGCCATCCAGAAGGCCGGGAAAATTCTGGCCAATCAAGAGCTGCTGAATGGACCCCCCCGATCCGCCGAAGCCCATGGTCCAGGCCGGCACGCCATAGTGCTTGATGAAGTATTCCTTGATCATCATGAGCGCTTCGCCGGAGAGGCTGTCGTTGCAGTGCTGCTGTAGCACGTTCTGGGTGGAGGTGATGTGGGCGAAGCCGCGCGACAGGGCCGGGTCGAAGAGTCCGACGGTCGCGAGACTCTTGCCCTGATTGTAATTGGTGCCGCATCCGCCGCCGAAACTGTAGACGATGCGGCGATTCCAAGCCGGGCCGGGCACCCAGGGCGATATCCCGGCGCGCGCCGGATCATCCAGAATCGCGATGTGAAAAATGGCGCGGTTGATCGTGCCGGATTCCACGCGCACGATGTAAGGCACCGTCTTGCCGCCGTTGGTAGTGGTCTCGGCCAGGTCGGCCGGCCGCGGCCCATTCAGATCCGGCAGCGGCTTGAAGCTCCCGCCAGTCGAGTTCGAACGATAGAAGTATTCGACCTTGGCCGCGGCGGAACAATCCGCGTCGAGCGGTTTCCCGAGGCCGGATTCCTCGGTACTGCAAACGAACGGCTTCAGATGCTCCCCCGAGAGGATGGGGCCGGTGATCGGATGATTGGTCAGTTCCAGGCGCGCGTTCTCCGACCCGGCTCTCGCGGTAACGGTGTTGGCGCCGGATTTGAGCCCCCCGACCAGGCCGACCAGCGACCCGCGCGTCGCGTCGTGACGAAACGCGGCGCTGACATCGCGGCCATTCAATCTTACTTGGACCTTCTGCGCCGGGGCAGCGGTCTTGACGTCGATCAGCACATCCCCGCCGCTCACGAATTCCGGCCGGCTGGAGAGGCTGGTGATGGTCAGTGAAGCGGGCGCTCCCACTGCGAGCGCAACGATGCAAAGGCTGAGCAGGCAACGAATCGACATAGGCTCCTCGACTCCACAGATTATGTCAGAAGCCGAGGGTGCTGAGGCAATCCCCGCCCGTGGTGGGGCGGGCGGTTCCGCCTGCCTCGCCTAATCCAACCCCCTCTATGGTGTGATGGTCACGCTGGCCGGCGGGCTGGCCACTCCTCCTACCGTCACGACGACGGGCTCGACGCCCAGCGGGGCGTTGTCGGGCACCACGAAATTGATCTGCGTGGCGCCGGCCAAGCCAGGCGGAATGGCGGCGAACGCGATCCGCGCGGGCACTCCGCCCACAGTCACGGCGACCGGGAGCAGCGGCTGCGGCAGCAGGCTGAGCGGCGTGGCGGCAAACGGCGACGCGCCGGTGGCCAGCACCGGGGACACCAGGCCCTCCCCGGTGATGAATGCCAGCAGCGTGTCACCACGCTTGCCGGTCGAATAGGGAACCAGGGCGCCGGGCTGATACGGGTCCGTGAACATGCCGGGACCCGCGGCCGAGACCGGGAATGTCAAGGACGCCACCTTTCCGTTGTTGTTGACTCCCAGGACGGCGGTGCCTGCACCGGTCTCGTAGGGAACTTGAAGATTGATTTGTCCAGGCGACACGAAATACAGCGGCGCGGGCACGCCGTTGACCGAGGCGGACACGCCCGCCAGCGAGAGCGGCAGCGGAAGACTGCCTGCCACCGACGTGGATGGCGCCAGTTGCGCGCCGAAGACGCTGAGGATCATGCCCGGCGCGACCGCCGGTTGGAACGACGCGCCGTTGCTCACGCCGCCGATGGCCGCTCCGGACGCGCCCACCGTGAACACTATCGGCACTTCGAGAAATTGGGGCACGGCATCCGCTGCCTGAATCAGCAGCGTGGCATTGTAGACGCCCGCGGACAGTCCGGCCGCAGAGGCGACCAGCGCGACCTGGCGTGGAGCTGAAGGGCTCGCGACGGCGGTAAGCCAGGCCGTAGACCGGTTGGCCGGAAGCACCGTGACGCTCCACGGTCCGCTGCCCGCCAGATTCACGTCCAGGCTGGTGCCCGCAAACGCCGGAGCATTCGGCACCGCCACGGTCACGGTCTTCGCCGAAGATGAAAGTGCCGCGGGGCTCGCCGGCGGACTGGTGAAGGTTGTTGCGACCGTGGCACTGACCGGCTGGCCCGTTTGATCGGTGCCATCCAATTCGAAAGTGGTTGCGGACGGCGGACTGGCGCCGGACCAGCAGATGTGAGCTTGCAACATTCCCAGCGGCGCCAGGCGGTTGGTGCCGAAGAGTTGCTGCATACGCCCGGTCCAGTCCGCGCCGCCGGCCTTGAATCCGGTGAACTCGACCGCGAAGCCGAGCTGTTCCTGGACAATCAACTGCTGCGACCATTGGCAGGAAGCGTCGGCCGCGGCATCCTGTTGGACTGTGGCGGGCGCGCTTACGAGCGCGAGATCGGGCACTCCCAGCGGCCCTTCCAGAACCAGCGTGTACTGCTGTGTCCACTGGCGGCCGCCGGCATCCATCCCGGTGAACGTGTACACGCGGTTGCTCGGCAGGATGGCCGGGATGGCGGTACCGATCGAGCTCGAGAGGCTTCCAAACGGCGGCAGGGTGGTGCTTCCGAAATCGGTAGCGAACAGGGAAAAGTCATCGGCCCCGTTAATGGTCCAGCCGGTGATCGTGGTGCCCACGCCGGCTTCCTCGGTCAGGGTCACCCTGACGAACTGTCCTTCGTGCGCCGGATTGGGAGTGATGTTCACCGACACCAGAGAGCCCGGGGGACCGGGCGCGACCGCCACTACAGCGGAACCGGTTGCTCCGTTGTAAGCCACGTCGCCGCTGTACGTGGCAGTGACGGCCGCGTTCCCCACGGGTAGACGTGGACCGGTGACCGTCAAGGTGGCAGCCGGCACTCCCCCGACAGCCAGCAACGGGGCGGTGCCCAGAATGGCGCGGCCGATCGAGAACGTAACCGTGCCGCCGGGTACCGGAAGTCCGGACATCGCGGGCGTCACGGTGGCGGTGAGTTGCACCGGGTCGCCGAGCGTGATGCTGGAGGGATTGGCAGCCAGCGAGGTGGAAGTCGCGGCCGCGGAGCTGCCCCATTGCGTGATGAGATTGTAGACATCGATGGAGCCCAGGCCGCTCGCCAG
>JAIQFL010000206.1 GCA_020073365.1 Terriglobia bacterium
GTACGCGCCGCAGCGCGGAGACGGGAACGGAAGAGGCTCGGGGGTGGGAGTTTGAGACCTGGGGAGTGGGCAGCTTCGGGGAATTGCGCCAGGTCCGCATTGGCCCACACGGCACCGAGGTGGAGATCGAACTCAGGCCGGAAGCCGTCGCGGCCATGGCGAGCCTCGACGTTTCGCCGGAGGACTTCTACGGGACGCTGAGGGAGTACGTTTCGAAGCTGATCGTGGTTGCGCCTTGCCGGTTTGAACTGACGGCGTCCGTGGATGGGTGCAAACCTCTGCAAATCGACCCCGGGTGGGTCACGGATGAGACGCGGATGGCGGAGGAACTCGTGAGCGGGGCCTCACGACAGCTACGGGGCGGGGAGTCTGAAAGCGCGATGACGTGCACTGAGTTGGACAATCAGCGGGGGTTCGAGGAGGTGAAGGATCGCCACTTACGGGGCCTGCGTCAGTCGGTTCAGTTTTGCGGCCAAGTCGAAGGAGATTTGCCAGACGGTCTTGGAAGGTATCGCATCATTTTGCCCTACTTCGCACTGCCCGACAAGAGCCTGGTATACCTGTTTCTCAAGAAGGTCGGGAGTGAGACGCCTGACCAGGTGGAGACAGCTTTTGGCTTTCAAGGCGTTTATCCAACTTACCGAACGATTTGGTCGTGGCGTGGGCTCGAATGCGACCTGCAAGCATCTCTAGAGTCTCCGTCCTGGTTCCCTTGTTGGGTCAGCGTGAACCTCACTCACGGACTCGATGCCCGTATGCCCGTTCATCGCGACTCGGTAACAGTGCCGGACGAACTGCTGAACCGGCTCAGATCCTTCATGGAGGAACGGGTCGCGGAGGTTCATTCGAACTTCCTTGATAGCCATCGTACCTCGCTTTATGCCCGGCTGAGTGCAATGGTTACCGGCAGCATCGTTCCAAAGGGCTCCAGCGCCCATTGGGCCGTCTTATCCGCGCCGAACGTCTGGAAATGGACCGCGCTCCGCTACCCCACAGTCGCACGAATGGATGCGTCCAGGAGGGTTGCCTGGCAAGGGGAAGAATGCAGTGTGGCCGCTATCCTGAAGTTTGTGGGCTTCCAGGCGTTCCGCGGCGAGTCCAATCGCATTGATGCTTTCGGCATACGCTTCCCTTGCCAAAGAGTGGTGCTGGCCTCACCCTTTCACTTCATTCCCATGTGGACGGTCGCTCCCTCGTCCTTAGATCGCGAATCTGGCCGCGTTTGGCTTGCGGAGTTCCCCAAGTCCCAGCGCTCCGTACTTGGTTGTTGGAACTCGATTGCCGGCCACGGCGTCGTAATCTTGAATCGTGACCATCCGCTTTCGGCGCTGGCACGGAGCAACTCATTCGAGTGGATCAACCGGGCTCTGTCACATGGGCTGCATACTCGCGGCGACGTCCCCGACGCCGAGCAAAGGGCAGTCCTCCTGCAGGATAAGAACGCGGCATCCGACTGGATGATTGCATGCTCGCTGAACTCCGAGGCAGACGCAATGTGGAAGATTGTCCATGAGCAGGACCCGAGCTTTTGGCCCGTCCTTTGGGCGGGACTGGCAATCGAAGGGCAGCGCAACCCGATTATCCTTCTCTCCGAATTCGGGCACATGCTGATCCAAAGGGACGCCATCGTAGAACCGAAGTTCAAGCAACTCGCGAAATTTCTGCCCGGGCCCTCCCCGCAGGACTGCTTGCAATACATTCCCTGGAAGAAGCCGCGGAAACGGTCTCGATCGAAATTGCAGTGAGACTAAGCACGTCGATCTCCACGCCCTGGCCCCCGGCCCCCTTACCACCCTGCCCCGCCACGCAATCATGCGGCGGGATTGGCCTTCAACGATGCGTTATGCTCAAGGTGGGTGGTCGGCATGATCGTTCCCATCGCAGCCACGAAACTACCACAGATCAATGCAGTCATAACGGAAGTCGTGACGGAACTCTCGCCTGACGTAGTTCATATCCGTTACGATATCGCGCACGACTGGAGCGGGGATTTGGCGATCTTTTTCCGTGTGCTCCTATCAGACGAGGCTGGCAATTCGCGGCTGCAAGACGTAACGACAAAGCTAGTCCGGCGCTTGGAGGAGCGTTTGGATTTTCCGGAAATGGGGCTCTTCGCGTACTACAATTTCCGGAGCGTGTCGGAGCAAGCCGTTCTTCAGGAGAAGTCCTGGGCGTAAGCCATGGCGTTCCCGGATGACCTGCTCGAACAGGCGTACGATCTCGCGCACAAGGAGGCGGCAAACCCCAAGCAGGCCAGCCTCCGGCGTGCCGTATCCACCGCATACTACGCCCTGTTCCATCTCTTGATCGATGAAGCTGTCAGCAAATGGGCCGTGGAAAGGCAGCGAAGCATCCTCGCCAGAACCTTTGAACACAGCAAGATGAAGGGCATTAGCGATGACGTTCTCAGGGCCGTCAAGAGCGGCGCAACTCTTCCACCGGAACTGCATACCGTCGCCCACGCCTTCATCCAGCTACAGCAGCACCGGCAAACGGCCGACTATGACAATTCCAGGCAATGGTCGCGTACCGATGTAGTGAAAGTTCTGACCCTCGCGACGGACGCCTTCAGCGCATGGCGGGCGATTAGCGCCCAGGACGCCGCTCAGGATTTTCTGCTGCAATTGTTCCTGCCGAGACTGCCGAGGCAGTGATCATTAGTCCGGGTCTAGGGTGCGAAAGCGGCTGGCGTACTGAGCTCCCTGTAAGCCCCTTAAAGGCTGCACGGCTGTCTGACCAGTGGTACGGGGTCGACGGGGAGATTCTTGGGTAGACCCATAACGCCCTTTGGTGTCCGGATAGCGTTGATTGCCGGCCCCATAGGGATTCAGAGAGCTAAGGTACCGAATCGGCAACGCTATGTCCGCCATTCAGCGGGCCTAGATCATCGAAGGTACGGCTCAATCCATTGGGCGGCCGACACGCACGGCGATAGGTCCGAGGGGATACCCCCAAAAGCCCGGCCGCCCGCAACGCTTATTTCTACCCTCCTCGCTCACCCGTAGTGTCTCTGGCTACCCCCCAAACCCGCGAGCAGCGAGCCCCCGGTCCCCTGTCCCCCCCAAAATATGTAGCAGCGAGCCCCGGCCCCTGTCCCACACACAAATATGCCTCGACCCTAGGCGAAGACCCGCGCCATTGTTTATCCTTAGGGGTTATGGACAGACTGGTGGCGCTGCTGCTCGTGCTCGGGGTGGCGGCGATCGCTCAGGAAGACCCGGCTCAATTGCGGGAGCGGGCCGTCGGCCTGATTGGCATGGGCAAGTACGCCGAGGCCGAGCCGCTCCTTGCCCGCGCCCTGGATCTGCGGGAACAGCAAGCCGGGGCCGAGAGTCTGAGCCTGGTCCCTCTGATCGAAGAACTCGCGGCGCTCTACCGGGCCGAGGGCCGAAACCCGGACGCCGAAAAGCTGTACCAGCGCTCCCTCAGCATGAAAGCCAACACCATAGGCGCAGGTAGTCTCGAGATTATTCCCGATTTGAAGCTGCTGGGAAGCCTCTACGTGACCATGTCCCGATTTCCCGATGCGGAGCGCCAATATCTTCGCGTGATCTCGATCCGCATCAATGTCAAAGGCACGGAGGATCCCGACCTGGCCAAGGATTGCATGGAACTGGCTGCCTACTACATCAGTCAGAAGCAGTACGCTCTCGCGGAGCCCAACCTGCGGCGCGCCGTCCAGATCCTGCAGAAAACGGCCGGCCCCGAGGACTTGGCCCTCATCCCCGCACTCGAATCCCTGGCCACGGTCTTCGTCGAGCAGAAGAATTTCCCGATGGCTGTGGCGCCGCTGCGGCGTGCCATCTCGATAGAGGAACGCGTCAACGGTCCCAACCACTCCAACGTGGCCCCTTACCTGGACCGCCTCGCGATGGTCTTCTTCCTGCAGAAGCGGTACGCCGACGCCGAGCCGCTGTATCGCCGCACTTTGGCTATCTGGGAAACGGCCATGGGCCCCGATAACCCAGACCTGGCCACCACCCTCGACAATCTGGCCGTGGTGCTGGCCTCGCAGGAGAAATTCGAGGAGGCGGAGCCGCTATACCGGCGCTCCCTGGCTCTGCGCGAAAGAACCACCCTTGCGAGCCTCAACAACCTCGCCATGGTGCTGGAAGGAAACAATCACGACATTGCCGCCGAGCGCCAATGGAAGCTGGCCCTCACCCTGGCGGACAGGATCCCCATCGTCGCCGGCGACCCTCCCGGGAAAGACACCGAACTTCTCGCGAAAACGCTGCAGAACTATGCCGCGCTCCTGCGCAAACTGAAGCGCGACGTGGAAGCCAAGAGAATCGAAGCCCGCATCAAGGCGCTCTTGAATCCCGATCAGCAATGATAGTGGGACAGACGATTTTGACAGTGGGACAGACGATCGTTTTTCGTCGTCTGTCACCGGCCCTATGCGCCCCGTCCCTCTCTCCTACAGCACGTCGAAATCGGCTGACCGGACCGTGGTCCGTCCCGCCGAATCCATCGCCGTCATTTCCAGCCGATAGGCTCCCGCCGTCAGCGTGTTTACGGGCAGCTTGAGGCCGATCGGAACCACCGGGCTCCCTTTGCGAACGAAATTGTTCACGTCCACGCTGCCCGAGTCGAGTTTCGGGGCCCCCCCCTTGCGGTCCAGCACCTTCAACTCGACCGTCAGGTTTGGCGGCTTCTCGTCGAGAAGCTTCGGGTCGTAGACCTCGAAGTACATGGCGACGTTTTCCGTCGGCTTGAACTTGTTCGCACCCACAGGATTGAACTGATACGCCCCGGCTACCAGCGGCGCCTTGCCCTCCAGAAGCACCTGGTCCATACTGGCCGCCACATCCGCTACTTTGTGGAATTCCGTGCTGAGAGCGACCGAGCTAAGCATGAACATTTTCCCGTCATACGGGTCGACATTCAGCGGGCTCTCCAGCTTCCCGAAGCTCTCGCCGCCCGAGCTGAAGGCGACCTTTAGGGTGTACTGTCCAGAAGCCACGTCGAACTGATTCTCGTAATGGTAGGGCTTGGCGGCAAATTTCTCTACCTCTTTCTTGTCGTCGAAGTCGAGCTTCACGGTGTCGCTGAACCGCGCCGCCACATTGGCGTTGGCCCGGTACGCGATACCCAGGACGTTCAGCTCCGCGTGCATTTTCCCCTTCACTTTTTCGAACTTGAGGTCCGCGGCCGGCATGTCGATCGACACGTTCACCCGAGCCGTATCGGGAGCGGTGTAGAAGTACGGGACGGTCATCGCGGCCACGATGTTTCCAGCTTCCGTTCCAATCGCTTGCGTCTCCAACTGCCTCTCGATGGGCTTCCCCGCCAGCACGTCCACCGATCTGGAATTGCAGTAGCCCGTGCGGGCCCGGAAGTTGGTGGCGCTGCGATTCACTTTGACACGCAGCGTGTGGCAGTCCCCTTCCTTCGACTCGGGGGGTGTATAGCCCACGATGTAATATTCGCTCTGTTCTTTGCCGATCTTCTCCAGCCCGCCCAGAAGGTCGTTGGTGTTGACGATCACGAAGCCGCCGGTTCCTTCGGCCAGCATGTAGAGCACCTGTTGATTGGTGGTGGCGCTCTCCGGAAAAGGCGGAACGATCTGCCGCTGCCGGTTAATGGGAAGATTCCCGTTAGGGTTGAAACCGCCCCCGCCGCCACCCCGCCCACCAGGGCCGCCGCCGCCCGGATTGCCCGTGGTTCCGCCCCGGCCGCCGCCGCCTGTGCCTGCGTTGCCAATGCCCGACGAGCCTGTGCCGCCGCGGCCGCCGGCGCCCCCAAAGCCGCCGCCCGGCGTTCCGCCTCCGGGAGTGCCTCCAGTCGCACCGCCCCGGCCTCCGCCGCCCGCGGCTCCTCCCCCGGTCGTTCCACCTCCGCCTGTGGTTCCACCTCCACCAGCGGCTCCGCCCCCTCCGGTCGTACCTCCGCCGCCGCCGCGTCCCTGTTCCTCGACATACGCAGTCATAAAGGAGGCCACTCGCAGTACCGGATCTCCGGCCAGCGCAATGCCTATACCCCCAAGCGCGGAGGGCCTGAGTCCAGCCAGCCGATCGCCCGAAGGAGCACCCATCACCGCGCCTCGCGGCGACCCGAAGGGAAACTGCGTGGGAGCCATCAGTCCGCGAACATCAATTGGGTAAACCGCCACATTCGACCGGTTACACGCGTCGATGGCAGCCGTCAGCTCCGGTTGGAATTCGGGGCTAAGTGGAAAACCGGAAGTGAACATCACCAGCGTCTTGCGCCCCGGCACATCCGACAGATTTTTAGCCAGGGTTCGCACGCCCAGCAGCACGCTACGCACCCCGAAATCGGCATCGCTGCCGCCCAGGCGCGGCAAGCCCACGGAGGCGACCTGCGTGGAAGTGGTCGAGAATTTGGCTCCGCTCACCACCTGTTTCAGGCGCTCCGCGTCGTCCGTGAAATTCTGGGAGATCTGCAAGCTGCCGCCGAAATTGACAATCGCCATCAACCGGTCTCCGCCGGCGTTCTTGTCAATGAATTTTCCGGCCTCTTGCCGGGCGCGCACCTGGTCGCCAGTGTCCATCGACGAGTTGTCGAAAAACAGAATCATGTAGCGCTTTTGCGAGTTCTTCGGCGACGCCGGATCCGCTCCGAACTGGAAAGTCTTTAGCGTCTGCTCCTTATTGTCTTCCCAGACCTTGAAATCCTTCAACGCCAAATCGCTGACATAATTGCCCTTCTTGTCCGTCACCACCACGTCCACCAGCACCAGCCGGGTCTCCGTCCGAATCAGGGGCACCGAACCGGGCGGGGGTGGGACGTCTGCCTGTTGAGCCTGCGCGAAGGCTCCCGCCGCAAACAGGACTCCGGTCAATAACGCCTTGCCGCGAAACTGCATAAACTGAACCTCCATTACGGAATCTCGATAGAGCCGTTGGCCGCTGACATCAGTTGCCCTTCGGCATCCCTCACCACCAGCCGGACCAGGTAGGTTCCCGGCTTCACATCGAAGCTGCTCCTTACGGTCAACCCGGTTTCCGCTCTCTTTTCGATCGTGTCGTCCTTCAAGCGCATCTCCAGCAGCTTTTGGTTCCCGGTGACGTAGTTCCCATTGCGATCGAACAACGCGGAAACGATGGTCAGATCGTTGCGGTTGCGTCCCTCCGCCTTTCGAAACCGGAGCCGTTTCAGGTCCACGTGCATCAGAACCGTTACCTTGGCGGTCTCCTCGTTCGGTTTGAAGAACTGCGTGTGCAGGTCGACCGGAAGCTCGTGCATCTCTTCGCGGGAGAAGATCGCCTCGCGAAGCTCCTCTTTGGCGTTCTCCTGAGCATCGGTCAGGTGCTTGGGAGCATAGTAGCCTCGCCGCGCCTGCGAGGTCAGGCCGCCGGGATCCTTCAGGTTGACCTTCAACGCATGGAAGCTGCCATCCAATTTCAGGTTCTGGGGCGAAAAACCCAGGATGTAGAAATACTCCGGGGCGGTGGCCACCCGCTTGAATCCTGCCTCCAGGTCGTTGTTGTTCTCGAAGAAGCTTCCGCCGGTCCCGGTCGCCAGCTCGGCCAGAATATCGGCCTGAGCGCGGGCAGCCTCGCGGTCGTATTGCGCCTTGATTCGCCCGAAATTCGCATTCATCGATGACCGTTGGCTGGCATCGAACGTGGAATCGGTGTACAGCCCGCGGGCATCCACGGAACTGATGATCACGTTTGAGTGGATCGCCGCGTCCATCACCTCGGTCTCTTCAGGGCGCTGCTCAGGCGCGATGAATCCGGGTGACGCCAGAATGATTGTGCGCTGTCCCGGCATGGCGGACATACGCCGGATCACGGCCTTCAGGACGATCAGCGAGACCCGGGTTTCCTGTGAGCCGTTGGACACTTCCTGCCGCGCCGCGCCCTCGGTCATTCGGGTGGCCGTAGGGAGCGAGGATGGATCCGTCGGGTCCATGTTCAGACACGCCATGGTCTCATACGCAGCGGCGTTCAGGGCAATCTGATCGTTCTTGTTCGCGATCAAGTCCGCCATGTAGTAACTCAGGTCCGGACACCGTGCGATCCCGCCGCTGGTAATCGGCCGGGGCATCAGGCGCAGCAGGGTGTCATGGAACTTCGCGCGATCGTCCGTGAACTCGAGCTCGATTTGCCCGGAGGTGGTAAAGATCGCGGCGCGATCCGTCAATCCGAGCGTCTCCATATGACGGCCGGCGGCATCCCGTACCCGCATCAGATCGCCGGCATTCAAATGGATGTCATCGAAGACGTACGCGACAAAGCGCTCCGGCGCGTCGGCCGGCAGGCTCTGATCGGCCGGCTTTTCGGGTCCTTTCTCATCCGGCTCAGCCGATTTGGCCTTGCCTCCCGATTTCTCGATGGAGAACTTGGTGATCACCTGCGGCTTGCTCTTGTCGAAAAGCAGGAAGTCTTCCTGGTGGAGCCCCCCCACGGCGTGTCCCTGCTTGTCGCGCACCACCACCGGCACCATGACCAGGTTGACCCGCGCCTTGAACGTGGCAGGCTCATCGTGGGTAACGGTCTCGGGCGGATTGGGATTCGCCGGGGCCGGTGCCGCGGCTGGCGGCGTTGCCGGAGGCTGCTGATTTGGCGGGGGCGCGGTCTGCGGGGTGCCGGGTTGCGGGGGAGGGGTCTGCGCGGTGCCGACTTGCCCGAAGGCAACTCCCAGGCACACGATACCCACCAAAAGGCCCGAAAGAAAGCCTCGATTGCCGTATCCCACGGTGCTGTTGCCGGACTTAGGCATTTTCGTATTCGTTTCAGCCATCATAGGTCATAGCCCGCCCGCGCACAATGCCATCCCGTTTACGGTAGTTCTTGCGGGGCGGAACCCGGGACGCACCCCAGTCGGACCCCCGATCCGCCGCCGGCACCCTCGATGGCCGGTTTGTCGGGGCGCAGATTTCGGGCTTGTCGCCCAGGAGGATAGCCAAGGGGCCGGCTACGGACCGCGTCATGGACCTTGGCCATCTGTCCTGCCGAACGTCATTTTGCCACGAGGATCAAGCCCAGGCATGCACTACCCAAGGGCCTTGCTATTCTGAGAGGCGGCCATGCAGTGGCGGGATCGTCGGCGACTACGAAATCATTGGATTCCTCGGCAGGGGCGATATGGGGAAGGTTTTCCGTGTCCGCAACCTGCTCTCCCAACGCGTCGAGGCGATGAAGATCGTGCTCCCGGATTCCGCCGCAGACCCCGGCCTGGCCGACCGGTTCCTGCGGGAAATCCGCGTTCACGCCAGCCTGGAACACCCTCACATCGCCCACCTGCGAACGGCCCTCCGGGTGGAAAACCAGGTGGTCATGATCATGGAACTGGTGGAGGGCCAGCCTGGAGGAGTGCCTGCGCCAAGGCACCGTCGATCTCCGCGACGGCATCCGGTACGTAGACCAGGTCCTCTCCGCCCTCGAATTCGCCCACTCGCGCGGCGTGATCCATCGGGACATTAAACCGGCCAACATCATCGTCCCTCCAGGGATGGTGAAGCTGACCGATTTTGGAATCGCCCGCGCCCTGGGCGACCGAGCCCTGACGCTGGGCGGCGTGGCATTGGGGTCGATTTACTACATGTCGCCGGAACAGGTGAGAGCCGAGCCCCTGGATGGCCGTTCCGACCTGTATTCCCTGGGCGTCACCCTGTACGAAATTGCGGCCCGCAGGCGGCCCATCGACGGCGAGAGCGAATTCGCCATCCTCAACGCACACCTGGTAAAGACGCCGATTCCGCCAGCGGATCTGATACCGGACCTCCCCGCCCCGCTGAACGCCGTGATCCTGCGGGCCTTGGCCAAGAATCCCGCCGACCGCTTTCAGACGGCGGCCGAGTTCCGCGATGCCTTGCGCGCGGTCGGCGGACGGCCGGCAAGTGCACTTCCGGTCCAGTCGCCGGTTTCGGCGTCCGGAGAATTCGATCCGTCCCGCCTGGCCGAATTGGAATCCGCGCTGGTAGGGGTGCTTGGCCCCATTGCCAAGCACCTGGTCGCCCGTGAGGCGCAACGGTCCTCCAACTTTGACGAGCTTTGCCAGCGGCTCGCCGGGCAGATCGCCGATCCCGCCGAACGCAAGTCCTTCCTACGCTTGATCGGCCGCACGGCCACTGCCGCCGTCACGCCGGTCTGGGACCCCGGCTTGCTGGCGGCCCTGAAGCAGGCTATGGCGGTCCAGGTGGGCCCGATTGCGGGCGTGATGGTAACGCGCGCCGCGCGGACCTCGCGCAGCAAGGCGGAGTTGTACGAAAAACTCGCCTCCGAGATTGCCTCCCCGCAGAACCGCAAGAAGTTCCTCGAAAGCCTTCCTTCCTCGTAGGGTGACTGACGAGACTGTCCCAAGGCGCGGTTTGTGCGCCGCGTGGACAGTCCCGTCAGTCACCCGCCCGTTCACTTATCGGGACGCTTGGCAACGCGGGGCGGAAGAAAGCTCCCTCATAGGGCGAGTGCCCCGCTCTTTCCCTTCAGAACGAGAACCGCAGCCCGAACTCGATCATCCGCGCGCCGGTATCGTTCGTCGAGTTGTAGTCCCGGTAGGCGTTGGTGGTCTGCCCGAAGAGCAAACTGTTCACGTTGATGTTGCCGGCCCCGTTCGGCACCAGGAAGAAGTTCGTCAGGTTAAACGCGTTCAGGGCGTTGGCGCGGAACTCGATGTCCTTCTTCTCCCCGACTCTGGTGTGCTTCACCAGGCTCAGGTCGAACCTCGGCAGCCATGGCCCATACAGGAATACCTGGTCGCCGTACTGGCCTGCCGTGCTCGCCGGCCCAATGTAGGGAGCGTTCGGATCGAGCGCCTTGCCGTTCAACTGGAATGCCGCCAGGGTATTGTCGATCAGCGACTGTGGCAGGTCGTACACCAGGCCGTAGGGCACTCCGCTCGCGGTGAAATTGCTGGTCTTGCGGATCGAAATCATGCTCTGCAGTTGACTCGTGGTCAGGTTGTGGAGCACTACGCCGTTGTCGCCGGGCACAAAGGTGCCCCGGCCACCGAGCAGTTGCGACGGGGTTCCCGACTGAATCCGCGAGACGCCGGAGAACTGCCAGCCGCTGACCGCCGTACGCACAATGGGGTTGTGCACGCTGCCCAGAAGCTGGTGGTTTGATCCGAAAGGCAGTTCGTAGATCCAGTTCAACTTGATCGCGTGGCGGATATCGAAGGCCGAGGGCGCCTCATACAGGCCGTTGCTAAGGCCGTGGAGCGAGAGGATGTTATCATAAGATAGAGCGTGCGCCCAGGTGTAGCTCGCCCCGATCAGCACGCCCTTCGAAAATCTGCGTCGCACTTCGACTTGCAGTGCGTTGTACGTGGTCCCGCCCAGATTCGTGGTCAGGTTGGCTCCCCCTCCGCCGGTAGTCGGATTCACCACGAAGAGGTTGGCCGGATAGCCTGCGTTCTTAAGCCGCGTCATATCTGCCGCGGTGTTGGCGATGGTGTTGGCCAAATCCCCGGCCTGCCCACGCACAAGCAAATTGGCGGTATTGGTGTCGCTGCTCAACCCCAGGCCTGTGGTAACGATCGGGATATCTTTCTGTCCCGGCAGACCCTGATTCCCGAAATTCACGCTGTTGGGATTCTGTTGCCGGGCGATGGCGAGGTTGCTCTGTGCCGTCTGGAACTGGTCCAGGAAGCCGTTCTCGACGATATTGACTTCGTTCAGGTTGAGAGTGGACCACAGGCGAGCCGAGCGGTTGCCCACGTAGCGGACCTCCAGCACGGTGTCCTGGGTGAGAGAGCGCTGGAAGCCAAGGTTCCACGACATGACATACCGGCTCTTCAGATTCGGGTCGAAATCGTTCACGCTGTTTCCGGCATTCACCGGGAGCGGATAGGTAGGCGTCGCGGCGAAGGGCAACGAGGGCAGCGTGGGGTTGCTGAACAACACGCTTCCGGGTGCGCCGAAGAATTGCGGGTTGATGCCTGGACTCACGTTGGTGGTAATGGTGCGTCCCTGATTCGACCCCCACACACCGGTGATCCCGGTGAAGTCGCCGCGGGTGGGCGCCACCGAGACCCCCGCGCGCAGCACCGACTGTCCCTCCTTGCCAACCAGCCATCCGAGCGGCCCCTGGGCCCTTGGCAGCACCCAAGCCGCACCCACCGTCGGCGCCCAGAACCGCGTGGGCGGATAGCCTTGGATATCGCCATTGGGAACGACGTTGTACACCGGTACCGAGCCGCTACTGGCTCCGGGTTGGAACAGGTCGCCCACGCCCGAGATTCCGTAGAGACCCGCATAGCCCGGGCGCGTGTATGTGCCGCTCAAGGTCTGGAACGGGTTCTGGTTTTCGAAGCGCAGCCCATAGTTGAGCGTCAGTCTCGGAGTCACTTTCCAACTGTCCTGAACGTAGAGACCGAACTCCAACTGGCGAAGCCGGTCAACCGCGCCGTAGGGACCGTACTGGTGGGTCTTCTCGTCCAAAACCGCCGTACTGGTGATGGACGACACCCGCCCGGTGAGCGCGGCATAGAGGGCCGCGGCGTTGGAGAGATCGGCCTGCTGGCTGTTGGGGAAGTTGGCAGCGGTGAAGATGTTGGTGGCGCCCGTGCCGACCGGGTCGTTGG
Source organism: Terriglobia bacterium (assembly GCA_020073365.1). Classification (GTDB taxonomy): domain Bacteria; phylum Acidobacteriota; class Terriglobia; order Bryobacterales; family Bryobacteraceae; genus JAIQFL01. The sequence continues at coordinate 12,496 of JAIQFL010000206.1, forward strand.
CCGCCACACCGAAGCTGATGGTGGGAATCGTCTGGGTGCTGAAGCTCTGTTGGTAGAGGCTGATGCGCGAGAAACTGCCGCCCAGGTTCACGAGGTGCGAACCGTGCGTCCGACTGGCGTTACCCAACAACTGCTGCACCGGGTCGTTCCGCCGCGAGGAAGTAGTTCTGCGGTAGGGGTTCTGCAGGCCGAACCCAAGGTTGGGAGCGTAACCTCTCCACGGCGCAAACAGCGGCGGCTGGATTGCCTCTGAGAATATCACGTTGCCGGCGGACATGCCGAAGCGGATTTCGCTGGTCCAATGGGATGACCAGGCCGAACGCAACGCTGTGGAACCCGTCCAAAACGCTTCGCGTTGCCCGACAACCGTGGGCGAGCCGAGCACCGTGCCAGTTCCGGGGAAGACCGGAAGGACGCCGTTAATAATGTCCGGCACCAGCCGGTAGGGGTTCACACCGCCAGTGGCTTCCCAGTGGTGCTTGCTGTTGATCACGTAGTCCAGCTTGCCCTGCGGGAAATCGATCTTGTGGGTTCCCTTTGGAAACCAGCGGTAGTTGAGACGGTTGTAGTCGTTCGAAGCGATATTGTCCGTCAGGCTCCCCGGGGTCCCCGGTCCGGTCAGTTTGGCAATCTGGCTGAAGGTATTCGCCATGATGGGATCGGCTGTGGCCGGGAACCCGGCGCTCTTCGCCAGACTGTACAAGTTCACCTGGTGAAGCTGGCTGTCGGTGCCCTTGTAGGTATAGATGCCGTTTTGGGCCGAGGGCGCCAGAATCGGAAGCTGTCCGGAATCCAGTGTAGCGGGGAAGCGGAAGACTTCGTAATTGAAGAAGATGAACATCTTGTTCTTGACGATCGGCCCGCCGGCGTGGGCGCCCAACTGGTGCAGCAGCAGGCGGTCGCGGGGTAACTGGTTGATGCTGTTGAAGTAGTAATTGGCGTTGAAATAGGTGTTGCGCTCCTGGTCGAAGATGCCTCCGTGCCAGTTATTGGTACCCGACTTGGTTACGAACTTGATCTGCACCGCGCCTTCGCCCAGACTTTCGGCTCCCGCCGCGAAGCTGGTCACCGAAACCTCCTCAACGGCATCGAGTCTCGGGTACACCGCCGGGTACAGCGCGCCTCCGGAGCTGTTCTTCAGGAGGTTGTCCTGAATGTTAACTCCGTCCATGGTCATGTTAATCGTGCTCTGGGGCAGGCCATTGAACGTGGTATTGCGCGGCCCGGCGGGCGTGTTCGAACCGGGCTGGGCCATCAGCAGGTCAGTCGCGTTGCGGCTGGGAATCGGGAGATCCCGGACCTGCTCCGCGGTCAGGTTGGTAGTGACCGTGGCGCTGGCGGTCTCCAGCACTTCGGCGCCGCTCGACACCTCGACGGTCTCGGTTATCGTTCCCACTTCCATGGTTAAGTTGACGGTGGCCGGAATGCCGGCGTCCATCTTAACGTCCGACGCGGCCGCCTTCTTGAATCCGGGAGAACTTACCGAAACGCTGTAAGTGCCCGTGGGCAGCGAGACAATGACCCAGTGCCCTTTATCGTCCGTCAGGGTACGGAATACCTGGGTAGTTTGCGAATTCGTGACAGTCACTTCGGCTTTCGGAACGAGCGCGCCTTGGGAATCCTTTACCGTTCCGTCCAGATTGCTGCTGAGAGTTTGAGAGAATGCCGCGGCCGCTGAGGCCAGCAGCAAGAAAAGAACACGCGTCCTGTGCATGTAGCTTGTACCCCTTTTTCTTTATCCGCCGGAGGGTCGGCGGAGTTTTCCCCTGTGTAGACTTTTCTTAGACGCGCTAAGCGCAGTTTGGTCGCAACGAATTAACAGGCATAACACGGCGTTGTGTCACTGACGGCCGGTATGCTCTGACCGGTGGATAACTTGCAGAAACACACCCGTTACGGTCGTGGCTCCGATCGGAGCCGTGAGCGTTAGGGAGCGGTTTTGGGGTCGGAGCGAATCTCGTGGTCGCGGAGCTAGAACGAATATTTCAATCCGAGTTGTATCTGCCGCATGGCGATAGCGGTACCGGAGATTACGCCGAAATTCTGGTGAGCAGTCGTGCCCGGTTGACCAGCAAATACCGGGCCCGACAGAATGTTGAGGCTCGGCGCTCCCCATGACGGGTGGTTCAGGACGTTAAATGCCTCAAAGCGGAACTGTAGCTCATGACGCTCGTTGTACGGCATCTTGAACTGCTTGTGCAATTCGCCGTCCAACGCAAAGATGCCCGGGGTCTGGATAGTGTTGCGGCCGACGTTGCCGAAGTTTCCAGGCGGGGCCTCGACGAAAGCCGCCGGATTGAGCCAACGCGAAGGCGTCGGATCGCTCGCGTAAGGGCTGATGCCGGTAGAGTTGGGGCGGTCGTAGCCGCCATCGGAGGTGCTCGCGTTGTCCACGCCGCCGATCGAAAGCGTCGCCGGCAGCCCGGTTTGCAGGGTGAGGATCCCGCCGGACTGCCAGCCGCCGATGACCGCGTTGGCAACCGCATTCTGGATGTTCAGCCTCTTGCCCTTGCCTACGGGCAGCTCATAGAGGACGGAGGTCACGAACCGGCTCCGGACGTCGAACGAGGAAAGCCCCCTTTCGCACGCGATGCAGTCGCTGTTCTGCGGGAACAGTGTGTCATAACCTTGCGTACGAATGCCGCTGGTGTCGTCAATCGATTTCGCCCAGGTGAAGGAACTGATAACGCTGAGGCCCTGGCTGAAGCGGCGGGTTGCCTTCACGCTAAGTGAGTTGTAGTTGGCGTTACCGCCGTCGGCCACTAACTGGATGACTCCGAAGTTGGCAAACGGAAGCCGCGAGGTCGCGCTGCCGACGGTTCCCGGAATTCCCTGGTTGGCGTCCTGGAAGCCATAGAGGTGATGGCTTTCCCCTCCAAGGTAGCCTGCCTCCAGCAGCCAGTTGCCGCCAAACTGACGCTGCACGTTGAACAGAAACTGCATCGTATAGGACGTCCTATGAGAGTAGGCGTCAACGAAGGCGTAGGGAGGCGGTATCTGGGCAATCGCGCCGCTTCCGCCAGGCACCGAGTTGTTATAGAAGAGGTTCGGAATGCCCAGGTTTGAGGTGAGGGTGACACGGGCGGCGATATTGCGCGCCATGTCGAACAACGCGTTACCGATGTCCTGGTTGTAGAACATGCCGAAGCCGGCCCGAATCACGAGTTTCGAATCGGGCGAATACGATATGCCGACGCGGGGCGCGAAGTCCTTGTAGGATGTCTTCATGAGCGGAGCCGGCAAGACGCCGTTGCTGCACACGGCGTTGGTGCTGGTCCAACGGATGTTGAGGCCGGCATACGGATCCGTACAGTTGCCCTCGCGGACGAAGTAGGGATAGTCGGCTACCGGGGCGTTGGAGAAAAAGTCGAGGTGTGGGATCGCCACGGTGAAATTGTTATTGAGCAGATCGGTCCAGGGCGGAGTCAGTTCGTAACGCAGGCCCAGCGACAGAGTCAGTTTCGGCGTGACTTTCCAGGTATCGTCGGCAAAAGCAGCCTCGGCATTACGCTGGAAATTCGCGCTGGCGATGGCCACCGCGACGGTCGACTGGTAGAGGTCGCCCAACAGGAACTCGGCGAAGGCATCGCCGCCCGTCTTGGTCGAGCTCTGCGTCGCGTTCGGCTGAAACACGAAGTTACCGCGGGAAAACTGATTGCCGACCTGGTCGTAGTTCTGACGGTTGTATTCGAATCCGAAACGGAAGGTGTGCTTACCGTGCGTCCAAGACAGATTATCGACCACCTGCAGAGTGTTGTTGTTGTTGGCGTAGGGACCGTCGGTGTTGTCGCCGAAGCTGCTAAAACCGTCGCCGTTCAGCGTGATCGCCGGAACTCCCCAAGTCACTGGCAGGCCGGCTTGAAGACCGGGGATGCCTAACGCCGTCACTGTATCCGTGGAGAACGCGGAGTACGTTCCGGCGGAGTTGAAGAACCGCGAGTAACCGAAACGCGCTTCGTTCACCAGGCTGGGCGTAAACGTGCGCGTGTTCGATCCCAGGTATTGCTCGTAATTCGTAAGGATCTTGCTTCCTGTGATGCTCAGTCCCTGTGACGCCTGGTTTTCGTCGCCCCAGCTATAGCGGCCCGTCCACTGCGACTTCGAAGATTCCACGAAGTCCATGCGCAGGGTAAACCCATCCCGGTTGTTAGGAGAATCGCAGGAAAAGCACTGAATGACGATCGGTTTAATTTCAAACTCAAGGGAGGCCCCTTCGGCTTTTGTGCCGCTGGACTGTATTTCAAAAGTGAATGCAAGTGCCTGGGGTTCAATGCAGGACAACCGTCCAAAAGAGAGTTTCAAGGATTTCACGCTGTCAAAACGATGCTCCTCTGCGTATTCTTCGATAATGTCCAGTATTGAACAAACTATAGATAACTCATGCATTATTTAACTTCAGCGGGTTGATGCCATGGGAACAAAGCTCTTTTAGAAGAAGCTTCTCCACCTCGGGGAATTTTTTTCTTATATGAGGTGTCATTTCAAGCCCCATATCCTTATATTCATAGGGGACAATGCAGAGAAAAATGACGTCAGGCAACTCTTCGATCAGTTCCGCTTTGCAAAGCACATCCTGGAACGATACCTCATGGGCCGATGTCGGTTGCAGCATCTGCGCATCTATCTCTTCTTTCGTGAATCGATAAACGGAACCGGGCTCGTCGTTTGCTTTTAACGCGTCGATCACGATCAGCTTGCGGCAACTGCATACCGTGTCGAGAAGTCCATAACCAAGGGTGCCGCCCTCAACGGCTTTGACGCCTTCCGGGATCTGATATTTCTTTTCAAACCAGCGGACGAAATGGACGCCGAATCCTTCATCCTGAAGAAGGATATTGCCCAGTCCGAGGATTGTAAGGAAATTCTCTTCTGTCATGTTACCTATAAGAAAATAAGGGGGAGAAAACTTCTCCCCCTTAATACATCATTTCCTGCTTAATTAAAAGTGACTATTTCTTTTCTTTCTCGAAAAGCCACCCGCTGATCATGGAAGAGACGGTCCCTTCCTTCAGGATAGCGTCATACCAAAAGGCCATGTACACGTGCACGATGATGAAAAGGATGAAAAGCCATGTGAGGATGTGGTGCACAAATCGGACGATGGCTAATCCTCCCAGCATATTCTCTACCGGTTTTAAAATCTTATAGCAAAAAGCGGTAAATCCTGCGTGATAGCCCGGTCCCATGAGGATCAAACCGGTGATGACGATGAGGAACATCATGACAAAAAGGCCGCTGTAAGCTACCGATTGCATCGGTCCATAAAGATGGCAGTGTTCAGGCGGGTCTTTTTTGATGAGGAGGTAGAACTTGATCTGATCCCAGGTGCATGGGAGATCGGTCCATGCGAAGAAATCCTTCCAGTCAGCATTGAACTTCGAGAAAAAGGCAAGGTAAGCCCTCCATATGAAAATAAACATGAGCAGTATCCCGAAGATTATATGCACATATCGCATGTTCCCCATGAAGAACTTGTTCACCGTCTCCCCTGAATATATTGTAAAAGGGGTAGCGATGTAGAAGCCCGTTACAATCAGGACTATTACAGATATCGCCATGGCCCAATGATTGATCATGATTGAGGCTGACCATTCTTTTACAGGTTTTATTTCCATGGTTGTCTTCCCCTTTCTCTAAGCCACCCTGAATTTCCTGATTTCGTTGGTCTTTGGGTCTATGATGTGAACCGCGCAGGCCATACATGGATCGAAGGAATGAATGGTTCTCAGGATTTCCAGAGGCTGGTCTGCTTTGGCAAGCTTTATTCCGATGAGGGATTCCTCGTACGGTCCGCGTTTTCCCACTTTATCTCTCGGGGAGCAGTTCCATGTTGAGGGAACTACGGCCTGATAATTCGCAATTACTTTATTTTCAATTCTTACCCAGTGTCCTAATGCTCCTCGCGGGGGGTCCGTCATTCCGCGTCCTTGAACGGCTTTACCCGGTACATCGCAGCGCGTCCATGTCCGGGTGTCCCCTTTCTTGATATTGGCTATGAGTTCATTGACCCAACCCTCAATATGGTCGGCCACGTACTTGGTCTCTATGCACCGCGATGCTGTTCTGCCCAGGGTGGAGAAGAGGGCTGTAACAGGAATGTTTGCTGCCTTCAGTGTCGAATCGACGAGGGCCTTGATTTCCTCGTTGCCCACGGCATAACCGACGAGCATACGAGATAGTGGACCTACCTCATGAGGCTGTCCATTATATCTCGGCGCTTTGCACCAGGAATACTTTTCATTTCCCTTTAAATTCCCGTTGGCATCATAACCCGTGTATTCCGGATCTGTCGTGCCCTTGTAAGGATGTGCAGGTTCCGTACCCTTATACCACGAATGGGTTACCTCTTCCGTAATCTTCTCCTCATCCAGCTTCAAGGGCTTGCTGATATCTCTGTTCTGCACAACTCCTCTCGGGAACAGGAAGGTGTTCATGTCATCATCAAGGGGAAAACCACCATAAGTCAGGTAATTTTTTACTCCTCCTCCGATTCCGGCTGCGCCTTCACCCTTGTAATAAGTTGCAGCGAGGAGTACGTCGGGAATATAGGCTGTGTTAATAAAGTTTTGCAACTCTTTCAGACGGAAAATGAACTGGCCAAGGCGAGAAGCATCCAGGGCGTCCATTACACAGGTGACACCGCCCACAACCAGGGATTGTGGATGGGGGTTCTTGCCGCCGAAAATCGCCTGCATCTGCCCCGCTACTTTGGATACCTGAAGGGCATCCAGATAGTGGGATACTATAATCAAGTTTGCCTCGGGGGGCAGTTTGTAGGAAGGATTTCCCCAGTAGGCGTTTGCAAAAGGTCCGAGACGCCCGGACTTCACAAATTTCGTGAGACGCTGCTGAACGGCTTTGTAATGAGTTTCCGAGCAATTGTAGGGATTAGGGCTGTAACTTCTGGCCATATCTACTGCCTTCTTCGGGTCTGCGGAAACAGCACTTACGATGTCCACCCAGTCAAGCCCGTGGAGATGGTAGAAGTGCATGATATGATCACCCAGGTACCAGGAGCCCTGAATTAAATTTCTGATGATCCTCGCATTAGGTGGCGGTTTGATACCAAATGCGTCTTCAACAGCCATGGTGCTCGCTTCATAATGAACATAGGTACAGACTCCGCAGAATCTCTGACAAATTAGTCCCGCATCACGGGGATCTCTCCCCTTCAGGATCGTTTCTATTCCACGCCACAAGGTAATACTGCTCCAGGCGTCACTGATTGTGTTTTTATCATCAACTTCACATTCTATTCTTAGATGTCCTTCAATCCTGGTAATGGGATCTACAATAATTCTTTTAGCCATGGTTTGCCTCCTCATCTTTTCCCTT
>JAIQFL010000207.1 GCA_020073365.1 Terriglobia bacterium
TTGTCCCAGGCGCCGCCCGCGTTGGCCATGAAGATCGCCTGGTACAGACCGAAGATCGCGATCGAGAACAGATAGCCGATGAAGAAGAACGGCTCGACGCACGCGAACGCGAGCGTCCCGAAGAAGATCGCGAGGAAGATGTTGAACATGCCCTTCTGCGCGTAGATCGTGCAGATCTCGACCACGCGCTTGCTGTCCTCGACCGACGCCTTCTCGACCCCTTCGAGCTTGATGTTCGCCTTGATGAACTCGACCGCGCGGTACGCGCCTGTCGAGACGGCCTGCATCGAAGCGCCGGAGAACCAGTAGATCATCGCGCCGCCGGTCACGAGCCCGAGCACCGAGACGCCGTGGCGCGGAGAAGAAAGAAAGAAAACCTAAGGCCAAGACTGAGAGCGCAGAGAGAGCCGAGAGCGCCGAGGAAAGCAGCTCTCTTTCTCGGCGTTTCGGCGTCTCGGCGGTGAGCATGTTCTCGCCGGTCTGCGGCTAGGGCTAGGCGGCCATCTCCAGGTTGATCCGTCCCAGAGTGGTGAGCATCCTGCGGAGGAGGGCCGACAAGCGCAATTGGTCGACTTCCCGTGACGCGGGTCCGGAGAGTTTCTGGAATTCGTCGGTCACGTCGTCACAACGGCGCTCCAGACGCACCAGGCGGGTGCGGGACGAGAGCGGCACGGGAATCTCCGGTGATGCGTGGCGGCGAAGTGCTTCAACCGCGGCAGTGAGTTTGCCGGCGTTTTCGGGGAGCAGTGCGATGGCTTCGCCGTTAGCGTGCAGGACCTTGTCCTTGACCTCGGGGCCGATGGCCCGGAACTCCTCCGGCGTGATGCGGGTGAGCTCGGCCAGTTCGAAGTAGTCGGGGCCGAATTCCTCCAGAGTCTGGATAATGCGGTTGGCGTGGCCCCTGCTGAGCCGCAGGTATTTGGGGCAGAACTCCTCCCAGGAAGTACAACGGCTTTTGTATAGTTTGCGGTCGCGCAGATTCCTGAGGCAGGCGGCATGCGCCGCAGAACAGCGGCCGGCAATCAGACCGAATGCCTTCCGCTCGCCTAACATCGAGCCAAGCTCAAACTCCAGCGTGTCGGGAGTAGTTGGGTCGGGCATCGATTCGCCGATAAGTTCGTTCATAGTCAGTCTCCTTGATGGACCCGCACATTATGTGCGGGTGCGGTTCTTTGTCACATTGAAAAGAAAGGGGATATAAGGGGCACCCGCACATCGATGTGCGGGGCGCCCCATTTTCAGCATGACAGACGGATTTTGAGTGGAGGGCTTGGGGAGGGGTCCGGAGGGGTCTAAGTGGCTGATAGGAATGGGAGCGCGATTATTTTGAAGTGGCGTGACTGGCCGATGGACGACTCACCAGGGCGACTATCCGCGCGGGCAGCGTCAATCTTAACCGTGTGGACCTGACGTTTTTGGGCGAAACCCGGAGAGGGATGATGCGGGTGCTATTTTCCTGCCTGCGGATTCGGCGGATCGGGGAGGTTGGGGCATGTCTTGCGATATGGCTCGTCGCCCAGGTACAGCTTCCATAGGGCGGGAGTGAGATTGGTTGTCAAGCGGGAGCAGACCTCTTGAATCAGGTCTTCCGTGTTGAGGAAGTTTTGGTCGAGCCAGAGTCCTCTTGTGCCGACTTCATCCTGGCCGGCGCCGCTGGCGAAACCGATCAAGTAAAGGGATGGAGCTATCGTATCGCTGAGACTGTAGAGATGTCGGGAATCATGGCTAAATGCGACGTCTACGACGCGGCCCTGGTAAGTAAAGCGGAACCGTTCTTTGCCAGTCGCAACTTCGAAAACCCGTGCCGTCTTGTCAGCGCTGCCGGTGGCGATCCAGCGGCCATTTGGACTGAAAGCGACGGCCTGAACCGTGCCCCGGTGAGCCACGCTCAGGATCTCCTTGCCCGTAGCTGCTTCCAACACCTGAACAGTGTTATTGGAATAATTTCCGCGCGCCACTAATCGGTTATCTGGGCTGAACGATAACCTATTCGCCGGGTTGTAGCTGCGGCCTTCCGAGTACTCGGAGATCACCCTTCCGGTCGCGGCTTCAACAACGAAGGGTCCGTTCGCTACCCAACGACCATTGGGACTAAATGCAAGCACCAAGAGCGAGCGATTCATTATATTTGGATTATATGGATAAAGAGCATCTGAGATCTTCCGCCCTGTGTCAGATTCGAATATTTGCGCATTCCCTTTTTCCCCGATGGTCGCGACCCGGCGGCCATCGGGGCTGAACGCAAATGCCGTCCCTTCGTTGGTCAGCAGAGACACTTCTTTGCCCGTGGCAACCTCGTAGATCCCGGTTCTGCGGTTATCCCGTGCTGCAAATAGTCGTCCATCCGGGCTAATTGGCCACGCTTGCCGTTCCCGCTGCCCGAGGCGGGTGAATTCTTTACCTGTAGAGACATCAAAGATTCGCGTGAATCCGTCACGGCTGATGGTGGCAAGCAAGCGAGCATTAGCAATGAATGCAGTGCCTACAACGGCTCTGTCCTCATCCAGAGGTGCTATCTCCTTCTCTTTGGCAACCACCTCGAAGACCCGCGCTGCCGTGTGATTAGGCTGTCCGCTACCGGTGGCCAAAAGACGACCGTCGGGGCTGAACGCGACCTTCAGGACAGGACTTGGATGAGGAAGAACTGATATCTCCCTCCCGGTGGCCGCCTCAAATATTCGCGATGTGTGGTCGGCGCTGGCAGTTGCGACCCAGCGGCCATCGGGACTGAACACTACCGCCGTGACAAAGTCGTCATGGCGTAGGTGTGAGATTTCTTGTCCGGTATTCGCGTCGATGACCCGAGCCATGCTCCCGGCGTCGGCAATCCACCTGCCGTCGGGACTGAAGGCTATGGCATCCTCTTGGTATTCATGATAGTTTAGCGATATTTGCGAGATCTCGTTACCGGTTGCGGCCTCAAAAACTACTATTGTCCTCACGTCGGTCGCCGCAATCCGGTGCCCATCTGGGCTGAACTTTACGCGCAAAACGGGGGTCTGGAACCTCCGGCGCGAGATCTCCTTCCCGGTTGCAGCTTCGAGAACGCGCGCCGTCCCGTCGTCGCTGCTGGTGGCGATCCAACGGCCATCAGGGCTGAAGGCCACAGTTGAGACTCTATTTTGGTGCACGACGCGCGAGACCTCATTTCCAGTAGCGGCCTCAAAGACTCGCGCGGTCTTATCTGAACCTGCAGTGGCGACCCAGCCGCCTGCTGGACTGAAAGCCACGGATACAACAGCGCCCTCGTGCGCCAGGCGTGAAATCTCTTTTCCCGTGGAGGCTTCAAAAACGCGTGCGATCTGGTCCAAGCTTCCGGTAGCAATCCAATGGTCGTTCGGACTAAATGCCAAGGTCAACACCTTGCCGCCATGAGCTAGCTGCGAGACTTCTCTTCCGGTAATCGCCTCCAAGATCCGTACCGTTTTGTCATCGCTGGCAGCGGCGATCCACTGGCCTCCATGACTGAACTGCAAGTCAGACGCCCCTGAGTGGTCGAGCGCATAAACTTGTTTGGGAGTAACGCTCAGTAATCGATTCAACACCTGATTGCTCAAGAGTGAAGGCTGGCGCGCCATCGACTCGATGCTCAGAAGCGCACTGAGAGAGTTATTGGCGGGACTCTCTAGAGCGAGTTGCGACGCCTCTACAGCTAACTGGCGAGCCAACGCGAGGCGGCTCGACTCGTTCGCACGTCCACTCTCCTCCACCGCGAGCTTGCTCGCTGCCTGCGCGGCGTCTCTCTGCTTCGCCGCTTCGATTGCCTGCTGTTCCGCTCGAACGCGCTGTTTCTCCGCTTCCGCTTTTTCGCCGATCGCGGCGGCCCTCTGCTGTCCGGCCACGTGCGCTTGCCATGTCGTCGTGATGATGCCGGCGACCAACGCAAGGACGACTGCGGCCAACGCGGCAACCGGGCGCTTGTGGCGGGCTGCGAACTTGCGCATGCGGTACGCTGCGCCCGGCGGCCCGGCGAGAACGGGTTCGCTCTTCAGGAATCGCTCGATGTCGGCGGCGAATTCCGAGGCTGAGGCATATCGGCAATGGCGATCCTTGTCGATCGCCTTCATGACGATCCAGTCAAGGTCGCCGGACAAGTCCCGTCGGAGCTGACCAGGGTCTGTACTCCGATGGCGGGCCATTCCCTCCGCGGCGGCTCCCATTTGCGTGATTCGCGCGGTCGGCTTGGGTACCGGCGTCTCCCGGATGGCACGCAATACCTCAGCGAACGCGATCTTGCGGAGCGCCTTCATGTCCAAGGGCAGCGCCCCCACTAGTAATTCGTAGAGGACCATGCCCAGCGAGTAGACGTCCGTGCCGGTATCGATATCCCGGTTATCCAGGCTTGCCTGCTCGGGGCTCATGTATTCGGGCGTCCCGATGAGCTGGCCTGCAAGCGTGAAGGCATCAGCTTGCGCCGAGCGCTGGTCCGTCGCCCGGGCGACCCCAAAATCAATGACTTTGGGTACCGGTTTCCCGTCTATCTCCGTCACGAGAACATTGGACGGCTTCACGTCGCGGTGGATGATGCCCTTTTTGTGTGCGTGCTGCAGCGCATTGCAGACCGGGATGAACAATTGAAGCCGCTCGCGCGTGCTGAGCGCATGCCGATCGCAATACTGCGTGATAGGGGCTCCGTCGACGTATTCCATGACGAAGTACGGGCGGCCTCGCTGGGATGTCCCCGCATCCAGGACGCGCGCGACGTTGGGATAGTCCATCAGGGCCAGCGCCTGGCGCTCGATCTCAAAACGCTCGAGCACCTGGCGGCTGTCCATGCCGAGCTTGACCACCTTGAGCGCAACCTCGCGGCGGATCGGCTGCTGTTGGCGGGCAAGGTAGACGGTTCCCATCCCTCCCTCGCCGAGCACGCGTACGGGGACGTAGGGTCCGAACGAATCCCCATTTGCCAGTGAAGCAGGGGGCGCCGCGGGCGGCCCGATGAGGGGATTATCGAGAAGCGAACCGGTCTCCAGGTCGGAGGCAAGTAGGGACTCCACTTCTCGCTGTAGCTCCTGGTCGTTCCCGCAGCGTTCATGGATGAACGCGGTGCGCGACGCTGGATCGCACTCCACGGCCCGATCGAAGATGTCCTTCACCTGCTGCCAACGTTCCGGAGTCATTTGGATTCACCCCCGGCCATTTCGCGGTGGAGCCAGGCTTTGGCCGATCTCCACTCGCGTTTGATGGTTTTCGGGGAAACACCCATGACCTCGGCAGCTTCATCGACGTTCAGGCCGGCAAAGAAACGCAGTTCGACGATGCGGCTTTGCCGCGGGTCAATCTGCGCCAGGCGTTCGAGCGCCTCATCGATCGCGATTACATCGTCAAGCTTGTCCGGGACGATGTAGAGCTGTTCGTCCATCTCCACTCTCCGCGCCTCGCTGCCACCCCGCTTGCCGGCGCGGAAGCGGCGCGCATAGTCCAGCAGGACCTCGCGCATGGTGTGCGCGGCGATTGCGAAGAAGTGCGCGCGATTCTGCCATTCGATCGGCTGTCCGCCGGCGAGGCGCATGTAGGCCTCGTTCACGAGCGCGGTCGCCTGGAGAGTATGGCCGGGCCGTTCGCCGCGCATGTAGGCGCCAGCCATCCGGCGCAGCTCGTTGTAGACCAGCGGAACGAGTTGATTGGCCGCTTCCTGGTTGCCGTCGCGGACTTGGGTCAGCAGAAGCGTCACGTCGCCATCAAGCTCGGGCATGTCTTTCCTCACTGGGAATTATTTCCCAGCCCCCTTCAACTGCCGGACGCCTCGACGCCTCAGCAACTTCATCCTATCAGGCGCAAACTAACGGGAAATGGGGTCAAAGTCGCGGCCCTTGGACCGGATCAGCGGGTTTTTTTGAAGAAATCCTCTCCGCTCGCTCCGGGAACGCTTCTGGATGCACGCGTGAACTCGTCAGTAGAGTCTGTGGGTACGCTCCGCCCCGGGTAGTTTTCCAAGTGCATGGTGCCGCTGCTGACCACGTCGAGCGGACAGATCCAGGCGCAGTTCCGGCCACGCTGCCGGCGGGAACCCAGGTGGTGGAGGTCAGGTCGTTGCCCTAGAGCCGGGTGAAAGCCGGTGACAGACGACAAGAGGCGATCGTCTGTCCCACGCTACTTTCCTACTACCAGGACGTGGAAGCTATCGGGTAAGACGGGCGGGCGGCCCTTCTTGCCGTCCTTAGTGTCCGGCGCCGGGCCGAATTCCGCCGCCAGCAGGTAGACGCGGTGCAACTTCTCGTCCACGGCCATGGTGCGGGCGCGCGCCACGGTGGTTACGGTGTCGACGGCTTCGTACTTGCCGTTGACCAGCTTCACGATGGTCAAGGTGCCATCGCCATTGGAACTGAAGGCCAGACCGGTGCCGGGATCGAAGCCCGCGGCGTCCGGTCCGTTGCCAATCGCCGGTGTAGCGATCACCTTCATGGTGGCGATGTCCGTCACGGCCATCAATTTGTTACTGCACACGGAGAAGAGCTTCTTGTTCTTGACATCGATGGCGAGGCCGGAGGGGGAATCGCAAGGCGCGAGCGACGAGCGGCGCGTCACTTCGAGCTTGGCCGCATCGATCTCGACGATTTCGGAGGTGTCTTCAAGGTTGTTGTACAGCTTTCCGGCGCCATCCACGACGCAGAATTCCGGCCTTCCATTCAGCTTGACGGTGCCGGCGATCTCGTTGGTCTTGGCATTGATGGCGGTGGCATCTTTCGAGTTGCCGTTGAAGGTGAAGACGCGCTGGGTCTTGGGCTCGTAACAAACCGCGTCCGGGTTCTGGCCGGTGGCCGGCTCGCCTACCTTCGCCATGGTCTTCAAATCGAAGACCGTGGCGCTGGCGGATTGGCCGTTGGTGATGAAGCCCTTGTTGAGATCCGGCGCGACGGCGATTCCGTGAACACCGTGCAGTTGGGCAATCTGGCCCAAAACCTTGCCGGAATCGGCATCGAGCACTTCGACTGTTGTTTGGTGCGACGCGTAGATGCGGCGGTTGACCTGATCCACGGCCACGTAGTCCCAACCGCCGGTGCCGCCGATCTTGTACTTGGTGAGTACCTTGTAGCCTTCAGCGGCGAACGCCGCGGCTGCGATGAGAGTGAATGTCAAAAGCTTCTTCATTGTGTTGCTCCTTTGAGTACAGCAAGAAACACACAGGCAAGAATGCCTGTGTCACTAGTTACTAGGTTCGGCCTCCGATGTAGTAGCGGACGGCCGGGGTCACCACCAGTGAGAGAACCATCGAGGCGAGGATTCCACCGATCACCGCAATGGCCAGGGGTTGTAGCATTTGAGAGCCGGCGCCCCAGGCGAACGCCAGCGGAAGCATGCCGGCCACCGTGGCCAGCGCGGTCATCATGATCGGACGTAAGCGGCGCTCTCCGGCGTGGATCATCGCCTCTTCACCGGGAATGCCTTCGGCGCGGAATTTCTGGTCGGCATCCAGCAGCAGAATACCGTTCTTGGCCACGATGCCGATCACCATAATCAGGCCCATGAACGAGGAGAGATTGAACGTGGTTCCGGTGATCAACAGCGCCAGGAACACGCCGCACGTAGATAGCAGCGCGGAAGAGATCACCGCGATGGGCGCGGCGAAGTTGCCGAATTCGAACAGCAGAACGATGAACACCAGCAGGATTGCCAGAACCAGGACAAATGCGAGGTCCTTGAAAGACTTCTGTTGCTCCTCGAACTGGCCGCCGTATTGAACCCGTATGCTGGGAGGCAGGTGCAGGTCGTCGACGGCCTGCTGGATCTTCACCATGCCGTCGCCCAGGTTGATGCCTTCAAAGCGCGCGGTCACCTGGACATCGCGTTGCAGGTTCTCGCGGCGAATTTCGGTCTGGCCGGGGATCTCCACGATGCTGGCGAGCGAGCCGATGGTGGCGGTCTTGCCGGTGCCGCTGACCAGCATGGTGTTGCGGATGGAGTCGAGCGTGGTGCGCGTGTCGTCGGGGAAGCGCACGCGAATGGTGTACGAGCGGTCGTTCATTACCACGGGCGTGGACGCGGGTTCGCCCTGGAGGATGGCGCTGGCATCCAGTTCCACCTCTTGCGTGGAAAAGCCGGAGCGCGCGGACACCACCGGGTCGACGTTGAAAACTCTGGCGGGACCGCTGATGGTATTCTCGATGCCGTCGAGGACGTCCACCACGCCCGGAATCTTTTTGATGGTTTCGCCCACCGAAGTGGCCCAGTGGTTCAGCAGCACGGGGTCCTGCGCGAACAGCTTGATCACCACCGGTTCAGGAGCGCTGGTGAGGTCGCCGATCATGTCCTGGAGAAGCTGCGGGAACTCCACGTCCAGGACGGGTTCGGCCTTTTTGATTTTGGCCCGCACATCGGCGATCACCTCCTCTCCGGCGCGGCTGCGGTCGTGCTTCAGCTTGACCGAGATGTCGCCAGTGTTGGCTTCGGTGACCTGCGCCAGGCCAAGTTGGAGGCCGGTGCGGCGCGAGGTATTCTCCACTTCCGGGGTGGCGCGCAGGAGTCTTTCCACGTGAGTGATGACTCGGTTGGTCTCTTGAAGCGAAGATCCCGCGGGCATGATGTAGTCGATGATGAAGCCGCCTTCGTCCATGGCGGGGAGGAGGTCTGATCCGGTGTTCTGGTAGCAGAGATAGGAGCCGCCGATCAGCAGGATAGAGAAGACCGCCAGCAGCAACGGGTGTTCCAGAGTGAAGCGGAGGACGCGCTCGTAGGGGCGCATGAGCCAGGCGATGGTTTCGTGATGGGTTGGTCGAGGACTTGCGGGCCCGGCAGGCCCGGCCTCTGCCTCGGCAGGCGACCCCTCCGGGGTGCCCCGGCCTGCCCTCCGCCGCTTGATGAAGTAGTGACTGAGGGTGGGGGTCCAGGTAAGGGCCAAGGCCAGGGAAGTGAGCAGGGCCATGCCGACAGTGACGGCCAGGGCGCGGAAGAATACACCGGTGACTCCGGTAATGGAGATCAGCGGGAGGAAGACCACGATGGGCGTGATGGTGGAGCCGACCAGGGGGACGCGGATTTCGCGGATGGCGCTGCGGATGGCTTCGGCGCGCGATTGGCCGGAATCGCGGTGCATGACGATGTTTTCCACCACCACGATGGCGTCATCGATCACCAGCCCGACGGCTGCGGCGAGGCCCCCCAGGGTCATCAGGTTGAAAGTCTGGTTCATGGCCCGCAGCGCGATGAACGTGACCCCCACGGTAGCGGGAATCACCAGCCCGGCCACGAGCGAAGTGCCCCAATCGCGCAGGAACAGGACCATGATCAGGGAGGCCAGTACGAGGCCGATCAAGATGGCGTCGCGCACGCTCCGGATGGATTCACTCACGATTTCCGATTGATCGTAGAAGGGGCGCAGCTCGATGCCGGGGGGCAGATCCTTCCGGATCTTCTCGATTTCGGCATGAATCCCGTTGGCCACGATCACGGTGTTGCTGTCGGGTTGCCGGTTGATGTTAAGCAGGACCGCGGGCTTGGTGTTAGCGGTGACCACGGTGTAGACCGGCATCACGGAGGGGCTCACGCTGGCGACGTCGCCGATGCGTATGGGCGCGCCGGCGGGTGTGGTTTTGATGACGATGTTACCAATCTCGTCGGGAGTGCGCGCCTGGCCGGTCACCAGGCTGAGCACCAGTTGGTGATTGGTCTCGATCAGGCCGGGCGAATCGATCATGTTGGTGTGGCCGATGGCGTCGAGAATGTTGGGGATGGTGACGCCGGCCTGGACCAGCTTGGCGGGGTCGGGCTGTACCTCGAACTCCGGGACCTGGCCGCCCTGCACCACCACGGACGAAACGCCCGGCTGGCGGTTTAGCCGGGGTTTCAGATCGTAGTTGGCGAGCTCCCAGAGGGTGGT
Organism: Terriglobia bacterium; assembly: GCA_020073365.1. Lineage (GTDB taxonomy): Bacteria > Acidobacteriota > Terriglobia > Bryobacterales > Bryobacteraceae > JAIQFL01. The sequence goes on from JAIQFL010000207.1 coordinate 9,818, forward strand.
TTGGGGAATCTTCTCGGAGGTGAGGCTATAGCCCATCACCGGAAAAGCGGCGAAGGTCAAGCGGTTGGCTGTGATTTTGGCGGTGGAGGGCAGAGTGGATTGGACGCGCGCCAGGGCCGCATTCACCAGCTCCAGCGTGCGGTACATGTCGACGTTCCAGTTGAAGAACAGGTCGACTTCGGCCGTTCCGCGGCTGGTGATGGACCACAGGTGGTCGAGCCCTTGCACGGTATTGACGGCCTCTTCGATGGGCTTGGTGACCATGACCTGCATCTGGTCGATAGGCGAGACGCCGTTGTCCACGCCCACCACGATGCGCGGAAAATTGGTATCCGGGAAAACCGCCACCGGGATGGTGAGAGCCAGGTAGACGCCCACGGCAACCAGAGTCAGGATGATGAAGACGATGGACTTGCCGTGGCGGGCAGTCCAGTGCGGCGCGTCGATCTCGGGATTGACGGGGGGAGGTGACGAAAGATCGCTCATTTGGCTATCGGTTTCGCCTCGTCTTTCTTCTGGTCCTTGCCGCCCTTGGTGGCGTCCGGATCGGGGGTCGCGTCTTCGTCGGCTTCCTTGACGCTGGTGTCGATGACCCGCACTTTGGCCTTGTCGTCCAGACCGAGGCCGCCCACTACGACTACCTCTTCACCGGGCCTGACGCCGTTGAGGATCTGCACTTTGTCGCCCTCGCGCACGCCGATCTGGATGGGCCGCTTGTGCGCGACAGAGTCGGACGTGATCACCAGCGCGGCGGTTCCCCCTTCTTCTCCCGGAAGGATGGCGGCCGAGGGCACCACGGTGGCTGCTTTGAAAGCTTCGACGATGATTTTTCCATGCACGCTGGCGCCGGGCTTCAGACGTTCACCGGGGTTGTCCACCTGCACCCAGATCTGTACGGTGGTGCTGTTGGCGTCGGTGGCCGGGCTCACGACGGTCACCTTGCCGGCGATTTGCTGGTCGCTGCCCGTGACCGTGATCTCGGCGGGTTGGCCCACGCGGACCACGTCGGCTTGCGCCTGCGGTATGTTGATCCGCGCCACCACGCGGGAGATGTCCATGACGATGAACAGGGGCGAGCCGGGGCTGGCCATGTCTCCGGCATAGATCGGGCGGTCGGCTACCACGCCGTTGATGGGGCTGTGGATTTCGGAGTAAGAGACCTGCGCTTCAGCGGATTGGAACTGCGCTTGGGCGGACGCCACCTGCGCCTGGGCAGTAGCGATCTGCTCCTGTTTGCCGGCGGAGTTCAGCACCCGCAGATGTTCCTGCGCGGAATCCAACTGGGCTTTGGCCTGCGCGTAGACGGCCTGCTGATCGTCGACTTGTTTGCGGGCGATGGCGCCCTGGGCCAGGAGGTCTTTCCGGCTTTCGAGCGCTTTGGCGGCGGCATCCACCTGCTGCTGGGCCGACTGCACATCCGTGGTGGCTTTGACCACGGCTTCCGGAACGGTGGCCAAGGTGGTGGTGCGGTAATTGGCCTCCGCCTGATCCACTTGTCCCTTGTTGGCGGCGGCCGCGGCTTTGAGATCGCGGTTCTCCAGCACGGCCAGCAGTTGTCCCGCTTTGACGTGGTCGCCGCGATTGGCGTAGAGCTTCTGCACCGGCGCCTGGATCTTGGGCATCAGCGGCCGCTGGTCCAGCGGGAAGAGCACGCCATCGCCGCTGACGACGCGGCGGATGGTGTCCTGGGTCACGGCGGTGACCTGTACGGGCGCGGGGGCCTCGGCCTCCTTTTCCTCTTTGCGAGAGCAGGCGGAGGTGAGGAGCAGGGCCAAGGCGAGCAAGGCCAAAGGTGGGGCATGCTTTAGCTTGCCAATTCCTTGATTTGAGTTCCCGGGGCAAGCTAAAGCATGCCCTACCCTTGATGTTGTGGCTGTATTCATGGGCTAAAAGGCCCCCGTAAGTGTCTGAAGATTGCCCAGCGCGAGGCGATAACGGACCAGGCCGTCATCGTATGCGTTGCGCGCCTGGACCAAGGTACTCTGCGCATCCGAGACTTCGAGGATGGTGGACTCGCCAGCCTGGTAACGCAGCAACGTCAATCTGAGGCCGCTCTGGGAGAGTTCCATGGAACGGCGCAGGGAGTCAGTCTGTGACGCCGCGATTTGCGCCTCTTGATAAAACTGGTTCAGCTCGGCCAGGAGTTGGCGCTGGGTGAAGCTCAGGTCGTTCTTGGCCTGTTGCAGTTGCAACTCCGCCTGGCGCACTTTGCTGCGGGCGGCGCCCCACGTCCAGATTGGAATTGTCAACTGGGCCTGGGCAGCGGAGCCCAGCAGGTTCATGCCATCGCGGTTATGAACGGCGAACTGATTCGCGCTGAGGCCGAAGAAATAATCGAAGGAAATCGTCGGCAGGATAGCAGAGCGCGCGGAGGTGATGGCATAGGTCTGTTGCTGAACCAGAGCTTGCGCGGCGCGGATATCGGGACTATTGTTGCCGGCGCGGGTCTGAATCTCGGCGAACGGGGGCAGGGGCGCGGCGGCGGCGAGGTCGTCGGTCACGGTGTACTCCTGCCCGAAGTTCGGAAAGAGGAGAACGCCGAAGCCGAGGCGAGCCTTGTCGATCGCCAGTTGTGCTTCCTCGACATCGCGCCGGCGCTGCTCGAATTGGATCTGGGCCTTGACGACGTCGTAGTGGGACACCTCGCCGCCCTGCTCCTGCTTTTGCGTGATGTCCAGGAGGGTCTGGGCTTCCGTGAAGCTCTGGCGGGCGTTGGCGAGTTTGCGTTGCGCCACGACCAGGCCGTAGTAGTTTTGCACCACGGTGGCCACCAAGCCGCGGGCAGCCAGATCGGCCTTGGCGCGCGCCACGGCTTCGGCGGCCATGGCTTTGTGGTAGTCCGCGCGTTTGGCGGGATTGAAGATCTCGCCGTGCACCGCGGCCAGATCGTTGTAGACGTGCGGACCGTCATTGGGGACGAACACGCCGCTGGGAGTGCCGTTCGGCTGGGTATAGATGAACTGGCTGACACCGTTGACGGTGGGGAGCAACGCGGCCTTAGCCTGCACCGCATCCTCGTGCGCCAGCAGCGCCGCGATGTTGGCGGTGTAAATCTGTTGAGCGTACTGGCGAGCCCGCTGCAGGGCATCCTGCAAGGTCAGGTTAAGGGGGCCGGGAGCAGGATTCTGTGCGGGCGGAGAAGCCGGGGTTTGAGCGAACGCGGCTTGGAGGGCCAGAGCCAGTAATACGACCGGCAGGTTAGGGAGTGGGCGCATAGGACTAGCTCGGGAACGGAAGCTCACCGCGGAGACGCGGAGACGAGGAGGAAAGCGCGGAGGAAAATAAGAGAAAGACAGAAACGTGGGAAGGGCGGGGTTTTCTTTGACATGAAGCTGGGGCGCTGAGGAAGCGGAGAACGCGGAGGGAAAGAATGCGCGCGAGGCGCGCGGTGGCTCGCGCCACGTCAACAATTCTGAGCGGCTTTTTAGACGGCATTGGGAGAGACTCCAGTATAGGATTCGTGAGATTAACAGACGATGAATCACCATGGTAATGTTGGGGGCTGGACGTGGGCGGCGGGTAAGACGGGATCTCCCGCGGGCAGGTGACGTCAAATGTGCGCTCCCGTCCATCTCCAGTGCGGGCGTTCGGGGCGTTCGGGGCGTTCGGCTGGCGGAGTAAACCAAACCGCCTCACCTGCTATACTGGTATCGGCAGTCCCACCATGAGCCGAGCGGCCTAGCTGTTCTCCGGCCAACTCACCGTCCGTCCCTGATGGCCTTTGCTAGAAAGGACGAAAACATGCGATTGGACTCCGATGTACCGCCTGCCGCCCCTCCGGCATCATGCCCCTTCCATAAAGGCGATCCAGTTTATCTGGCGAAGGGTTCCTATCAAGGTACAGTCGGGACCTTCCTCAATCTGAGAAGCGACCCTAAGTGGGCCGACATACGCGAATCGAGCGAGATCGTTCGAGCGCATCCCGTGGAATGGATTGCGCTCTCTATACCGCCGAAGGCTCAACAGTAAATCAGTAGTAGAATACGAGGTAATGATCGGAACACAACTGTGATCGAAGGTTCTAAGGTTGGAAAGGTGGCATTTCTCGGCAGCTACATGCCGCGGAAGTGCGGTATTGCCACATTTACTTCCGACCTCCTTGCTGCCGTGGCAGCCGAGTACTCATCCAGTGAGTGCTTTTCTGTCGCGATGAATGACATCAAACAGGGCTATGAATACCCGGACGTAGTTCGTTTCGAGATTGAAGAACAGGACTTGCCGTCGTATTTGCGCGCCGCGGACTTCCTGAACATCGGCAATGTCGATGTTGTGTGCCTGCAGCACGAGTTCGGAATATTCGGTGGCCCGGCCGGCAGCCACATCCTGGCGCTGCTGCGCGAGCTGCGGATGCCCGTGGTGGTCACGCTCCACACAGTCCTGCGCGAACCGAGGCTCGATCAGCGTTTGGTGATGCAGGAACTCATTGCGCTTTCGACTCGCCTGGTGGTCATGTCAGCCCGAGGGCGGCAGATGCTCCAGGACATTTACCACGCACCACCGGCCAAGATCGACCTGATCCATCACGGCATCCCCGACATACCGTTCGTGGACCCGAGCGATCTTAAAGATGAGTTCGGCGTAGGCGGGCGGACCGTGTTGTTCACATTCGGACTGCTCTCCCCCAATAAGGGCATCGAGCACGTGCTGAACGCGCTGCCGAAAATTGTGGCGGAATTCCCAAGCGTGGTGTACATGGTGGTGGGCGCCACGCATCCGAACGAGTTGCGCGAGCGGGGCGAAGGATACCGGGTGAGTCTCGAGATCCTGGCGGCCAAGAACGGCGTGGAGAAGAATGTCATTTTCTACAACAGCTTCGTCGATCTCGACACTCTCAAAGACTTCATCGGCGCGGCTGACGTGTACATTACCCCATATCTCAATGAAGCCCAGAGTACCTCGGGCACTCTCGCCTACACCTATGGTTCCGGCAAAGCGGTTGTCTCCACACCGTACTGGCACGCCGCCGAGCTTCTGGCCGACGGACGCGGAGTCCTGGTGCCGTTCGGGAACGCCGCGGCCATTGCCACCGAAGTAAGCGCGTTGCTGCGCGACGATGTCCGCCGGAACACCATGCGGGAGGGCGCTTACCGGATGGGCCGGGAGATGGTCTGGAGCAACGTGGCGCGCCTGTATATGCATTCGTTCGAGCTCTCCCGGCTCCAGGCCTTATCGACTCTGCGAAAATCCCTTTCCACGAAAACGCTGGACCAGCGGCCGCGTGACACACCCGTGGTGAAGCTGGATCATCTCTCGCGCATGACGGATTCAACGGGCATATTTCAACACGCCGTGTTCAGCGTGCCAAACTTCTCCGAAGGGTACTGCACCGACGACAACGCGCGCGCTTTTATCCTGTCGGTGCTGCTCGAAGACTTGGGAGAGGAACCGGAACGCGTACGCTCACTCGCCACAACCTACGCAGCCTTCCTATACCATGCGTTCGATCGGGTGACGGGACGGTTCCACAACCATCTGGGTTTCGATCGCCATTGGCTCGACGACCAAGGGTCGGAGGACTGTCACGCCAGGGCGCTCTGGGCGCTCGGGGTGGGGGTGGGAGGCTCCTCTTACCGCAGTTTCCAGGTACTGTCCGGCCAACTCTTCGTGGAGGCGCTCCCGGCGGTGGCGCACTTCAGTTCACCGCGGGCTTGGGCCTTCAGCTTGATTGGGATCCACGACTATCTGCGCCGATTGAGCGGTGACAGCTTCGTGACCCAGACCCGCGACACTCTCATCGCTCGCTTGATGGACCTGTACGATCGAACAGCCACACCCGATTGGCCGTGGTTTGAACAAGTACTGAGTTACGACAATGCGAAGCTGCCACACGCCCTGATTTTGAGCGGCCGCGCTACAGGCGAAAAGGCGGTGTTCGATCGCGGTGTTCAGGCGCTGCGGTGGCTGGTGCACCTGCAAACCTCTGAAGACGGGCACTTCCGGCCGATCGGGAGCAACGGGTTTTTCAGGCGCGGCGGCACCCGCGCCAACTTCGATCAACAGCCGGTGGAAGCGCAGGCGATGATGTCGGCCTGTCTGGAAGCCTATCGGTCCACGTCCGATTCCTGGTGGTACGAGCAGGCCCAGCGTGCGTTCGACTGGTTCGTCGGCTCGAACGATCTCGGCTTGGAGCTGTACTCGGCGAGGACCGGCGGTTGTCGCGACGGTCTGCACGTGGACCGGGTCAACCGCAACCAGGGCGCGGAATCCACGTTGGCGTTCCTGTTGTCGCTGGCGGAACTGCGGCTGACGCAGAACATTGTCACCAGCTTCAGGGCCCCGGTTCTTATCGAGAGTTAAATGCCGGTCTACATTCTATTTCGTCAGGACAACCCAGCCGCATGATCGCCGAATCGATTCACATTACACGGACCCCAGTAACCTTGCGGCCGGACCAGGCCCGCGTTCTATTGCGGCCATTCAATCCCGGCGGCGTGCGGCGGATCGAGAGGATCGTCGCCCGGATTCTCGCGCTGCCCGAGGGCCAGGTTGCCCCCCTGCTAAGCGAAGTACTGACGGAGTTCTCGGGCCGCCATCAGAAGATCGGCGACATATTTCTCGAACGGTTTGAACACGTCCATAAGTTGTTGTCATTGGATGGGACGCTGTCCGAGCCGAGAAAACTGCTGATTGGCTCCTATTTCGTTTCCGAGTACTCACTTGAATCCGCCGCGCTATTCAATCCTTCGATTGTGCCGCACCCGGACCAGTCGGGGGTTCCGGCGAACGGGTTACGCTTCATCCTGAGCCTGCGGGCTACCGGTGAAGGACACCTGTCGTCCATCACTTTTCGTACGGGCATGATCTACCCCGATGGCCGGATCGAGGTCACAAATGCATCCGGTTATCTCGGCGAGCCGCGGCAAATCCCCACCCCGCTGTATGAGAAGGCGCTCTTCTCACGGAAGCTTCAAGAACTCGGGCTGACGAATGCATTCACCGGGCGAACCATAGACAGACTTGGGCAGTCGTTCAACCTCGACGAGCTTTGCTGCCGCGTCGAGGAGGAATTGCAGCGGGCCTTCGAGCGCGATGGGGTAAACGGAAACGCGGAGACAGCCGAGGCCATGTGGAGGCTGGCCGAGTCGAACTACGAAGTGCAGTTCCGGCCCGAACAGGAACTCTCCGAACGCATCATCTTCCCCACCGCTCCCTCACAGCGAAACGGCATAGAAGACGCGCGCTTCGTCTCCTTTCAGAACGAGGATGGCACGTCCGTATACTATGCCACGTTCACCGCTTATGACGGCAGGGTGGTGATGCCGGGACTAATGGAGACCGCGGACTTCCTTCGCTTTCGGTTTATTACCCTGAACGGCCCGGCTGCGCAGAACAAGGGCATGGCCCTTTTCCCGCGGAAGATCAATGGCCTGTATGCCATGATCTCTCGACAGGACAATGAAAACCTGTACCTGGTCTTTTCCGATAATGTGCATTTCTGGTATGATCCCAAGCTGATTCTGGCGCCGGCTTTCCCGTGGGAGATCGTCCAGATCGGGAACTGCGGATCGCCCATCGAGACGGACGCCGGCTGGCTGGTCCTCAGCCACGGCGTGGGCCCCGTGCGACAGTACTCGATCGGGGCGTTTCTCCTGGATAAGGACGATCCCTCCAAGGTGATCGGGCGCCTGCGGGAACCCCTGCTCAAGCCCACTGAGGCCGAACGTCGCGGCTACGTGCCCAACGTCGTGTATACCTGTGGCGCCCTGGTCCACGGCGGCCAACTGATCGTTCCATATGCCTATGCCGACCACGCTACCAGCTTTGCGACCGTGCCACTCGACGAGGTGCTGGGCGCCATGCGCTAGAGTTGGTGTCTCAAGGTCACACCATGAAGACTGGAAGAAGAGTGGCGATCCTGTCGCCCGTCGCGTGGCGAACGCCTCCCCAGCAATACGGCGCCTGGGAAACCGTAGCCAGCAACATTGCCGAGGGGCTGGTTGCCCGAGGCTGGGATGTGACTCTGTTCGCCAGTGGCGACTCGGTCACCTCCGCGCGCTTGCACGCCGTAGTGGAGCACGGCTATGAAGAGGACCGCTCCATCGACCCGAAGGTGGCTGAGTATCTGCACATCCCGGAAGTGTTCGAACACGCCGTGGAGTTCGACCTCATACACAGCCACTACGATTTCATGGCCCTGGCATACAGCCGGCTGGTAAGGACGCCGGTGTTGACCACCATCCACGGATTCTCGTCGCCCAAGATCCTGCCGGTGTACCGTAAGTATAGCGATGGCTATTTTGTCTCGATCAGTAACTCAGACCGGATGCCGGGGCTGAACTACGTGGCGACGGTGTATAACGGAATCGACCTGTCGCTGTATCCCTTTCAGCAGCGGGGCGGTGACGACTTGATTTTCCTCGGCCGGATTCACCCTGACAAGGGCGTCCACCTGGCCATTGAAGTGGCTCGCCTGAGCGGTCGCAAGCTTATCATTGCGGGCATTATTCAGGATGCGGCCTATTTTGAGGAGCAGGTCAAGCCGTATGTCGATGGCGTAAACATCCGGTTCATTGGGCCGGTGGACGTCGCTGGAAAAAATGAGCTGTTCGCGCGCGCGTACGCGCTGCTGCATCTGAACACGATCCCCGAGCGATTCGGGCTGGTGCTGACCGAAGCCAATGCAGCCGGGGTGCCCGTGATCGCGATGGACCTGGGATCCTGCCGTGAAGTCATCAGAGACGGTGTAACAGGCTTTCTTGCCGGCAATGTCAAGGAAGCTTCGCGGTGCCTGGAACGAGTTCCTCAAATTGACCGGAGGGCATGCCGGCAGCGAGTCAAGCAGTGCTTCTCCATGGAGACGATGGTCGAACAATACGAACGCGTGTATTCGATAGTGCTTGAGCTGGAAGCGAAGAAAACGATATGAAGCGGGATATCGTCAGGCGATACGCGCACAACCCGATTCTCACGAAGGACGACATCCCATATTCGGTGGAGACGGTTCACAATGCGGCGGTGGTGAAGCATGCAGGCGAATACATCATGCTTTTTCGATCTCACCTTCGTACCGGACGGTCGATCATCGGTCTGGCCCGCAGCCGCGACGGATTCCGGTTCGCAGCCGACCCGCAACCCTTTCTGGTCCCGGCGCGGGACGGCCCATTCGCGGCATATGAAGAGTTCGGCGTGGAAGATCCACGCGTGACCCTTACGGAAGAGGGGTACATCATTACCTACAGTGCGTACTCGCGCAGCGGCGTGCGCATTGCGCTGGCGAAGACCAAGGACTTTACCCAGGTTGAAAGGATCTCACTGATCACACAGGCGGATCATCGGAACGTAGTCCTCTTTCCGGAAAAGTTCGACGGACTCTATGCGCGCCTGGATCGGCCCCACTCGGAGATCACGCCATGGTCCATCTGGATTTCCTATTCTCCGGACCTTTGCTATTGGGGAAGATCCGAGCTCCTCATCAAGCCGGAACCGTATCACTGGGACGAGATGAAGATCGGTCCAGGCGCGCCGCCCTTCAAAACGGAACGGGGGTGGCTTTCGATTTACCACGGCGTCTTCCGCACCATGGACGGGGCCGTCTATCGTCTGGGGGTGGCTCTTCATGACTTGCAGAATCCCGCAAAAGTCATCGGTGTGGGCGACTCCTGGATATTGCAGCCAGAAGATCCCTGGGAGAGGACTGGCTATGTCCACAACGTGGTGTTCACGTGCGGCGCGGTTCCCGAACCGGATGGAACCGTCAAGATCTACTGGGGGGCCGCAGACACGGTGATGTGTGTGGGAGAGGCGAATGTCTCGGACTTGTTGGACTTGTGCCTTCACGAGGGTAGGCCGGCGAAGTAGAACAGCGGCTCGGCTCATCCGGGCCAGACATGGGAGACTCCAGGCGCAACGCGCAACTTCCCAAGCTGGACGTCGCCGGTTCGAATCCGGTCTCCCGCTCCATGTTTTCATAGACTTACGGGCCATTTGGGATACCCCACCAATTCCTCGTTACTCCGTTTACTCCATTAAGCCGACTTC
>JAIQFL010000208.1 GCA_020073365.1 Terriglobia bacterium
CAGTCGTAGATCTCCCGCCGGGTTTCACCGGCAAACTCGATCTGCGAGCTGCCCTTGATAAAATCATCGATTTCCTGGGGCGTTAGCCCCTCCACGTTCTTCATCCCAATTCGCATCCACCTGAAAGGGTGGCAGACCACGAATTTCAGGATCATCTTGCATTGGAAACGTACTTCATTTCAGGATCATCTTGCATTGGACAATTCTGATGAAGAGTGATGCCGCAAGTGATGCTAAACTGTATCAATGAAACGAACCAGCCGCTTGGCCAAACCGGCGAAGCGCAGGACCACCCTTACACTGCCTGCGGATTCGCTGACACAAGCGGCCCGCATCGCTCGTACCAGGAAAGTCAACCTGAGCACGGTGATCTCGGAAGCGCTTTCCGAGGGTCTACGGGTGCAAGCTGCAACTGAACGTTCTGAGGAAGTACTGCGTGCTTACAGGCAGGCATTTGGAGGCTTCTCTGAGGAGGAGTTGTCCATCCTGGACGGAGTGTTGCTCGAACCGGTCACCGGAGGCTAGTCGATGGTGAATCCTGCTTCTGGTCCTTTCCTGTTCGACACGAGTGGCGAGAGTTGGCTGGCCCGGGCTGACGACCGCGACGTGCGCGCGTGGTTGCGCGAGTATCTGTCCCACCATCTGGTGCATGTTTCGGCAATTACCGTTACGGAACGGATCCGGGGGTACGCCCTTTTGTGGCGTCGTGCGCAGGGAGACCGGCGGGAGCGGATTGAGGCGGCGCGAATCGCTTACCTTCGCCAACTGGGCCGAGTATTGCCGCTCGATGGCGCCGTATCGCTGGTTGCAGGCGAGATCATGGCTCTCTTGCCGCACCCCCCGACACCGCCACGGCGAGCGCACCACCTGGCGGAGTCCCGCCAGGAGCGTCTGGTTCGTTGGCGGTTCGACGGGATGATTGCAGCCACCGCGATAGTCGCGGGCATTCCGCTCGTCCACAACAACGCCGAAGATTTCGAGTCGGTCCGGAGTGCCATCGAACGCTCACCGGAACGGTTTCCCAGACTGGGTCCCCTGGAGTTAATCCGTACCAGTCGTTTGGCATGAACCCCTACTCCGCCGTCACCGGTCCATCTCCCTTGGACAATTCGCGCAGGATCTGCTCGCGCCGGGCGATGCCGCTCGAGACCGACGATTGCATGGCGGCGCGATACAATACGGCGCCCATCATCGCTGCCACCGACATCACCACCACAAAAACCGCCTCGCTATCGAAGGCGTATCGCGCCAGATATGCCAGAACAACCGGGAGCAGCGCCAGCGGATACAGGATGAAAATCAACCCCTGGAAACGGCCGGATGCCCCACCCTGCGAAACCCGCTCGGGGCTTAGCGCGCGCGGATACTGCACCGAGCTGATGTTGCCGAGCGCCAGCATGTAAACCGAGCAGACCCCCATCACCAGCAGCGTTTCCGTTACGATCGACCAGCCGGAGTTGACGCGCAGAGCGGCCGTGACGCCGGTCAGAATCAGCACCTCCAGGTAGATGAAGAACAGCGAGGCGATGTTCTTTCCGAGCAGCACCTGGGAAAGCGGTTGTGGCGCCGCGAAATAGAATACCGCGGCGGAGCGGTCGAACCCGAAGCAGTTCCAGTAGGAAACCTGGCCGAGCAGCGTCATCGAATAGACGCATGCCGCGATCAGGAAGTACTGCGAGCTATCGCCGGAATGGGGCCCGTGGCGACCCGCGATCATGGGAAACCAAACCATCACCCCAAAGGTAAATCCCATCACGAACACCATCCGAAAACGCGGTGTTCGGGCCAGGGAGCGAAGCTCCTTTTCGACGATTGCCGCGAGGGGGTCGCGCCAGAACAGCGAGGGCAAACGGTAGAAGCGCTCGGTCCATGCCTGCCCCCGCGAGGGCCCCGGCCGCAGCGGAGTAGCCTGCGCCGCCACGGCGTCATAGCGCAGGTTGCGCTCGAACTGAAGCCGGCCGAACCAAAGCGCCGCGAGCGTCCAACCGCAAAGCGAGAGCAGGGCCAACCATCCGGACTCACCTGGTCCTGGGATCCCGGCGCGCGCCACGGCGGTCCAAGGCAGGCCCACGGTGCGCATCCCGGCGCTGAAAGGGCCGAGCGACTTGGGCCCGGCGCCCGTTTGGAACAGCATGCGCGGAACCACGTAAAGCATCAGCAGGAAGAAGGTGAGGACCTCGCGCACTTTCCGCCGCGTCAGCAACCGCTCCAGCAGGCTGCGGATCCCCGACGCCAGTAACAGATTGAACAGAATGAAAATCACGACGGCCGACAGGAGCCTGGGCAGCCCGGCCCAGCCTCCTCCCGCAGGGTTGTGTACCAGGCCAATGGTCCCGCCGGTCAGGACCAGGACCATTTCCGCTCCCGTGGCGAGACGGAGCAGAATCTCCACCTGAAACAGCTTCCCATGGGGAGCCGGGTACACCAGCAGCTTGCGCATATCCAGCCCCGCGCCCATGCTGGCGGAGAAGACCGGAATCACCTGCCAATAGGCGCAGACCGCCAGGAAACCCAGAGGCAGGTAGGATTCCAGCGAGGCTGCCGGAGTAGTCGACGCCAGGACATAGGCGGCTACGGCCACCCCGCACCAGAGGCCGTACCAGATCACTCCGGTGATCACGCTGAAGATGGCGCCGCGGCTCGCGCCGATTCGCATGCTCAGAAGCTGCGCCCGCAGAATGGCCTCGATCATAACCAGCCGAGCCGCTCCATGGGCTGCCAGGCACCCACAATCCGGACGAAAGCGTCTTCGAGCGATTCTCCGCCCGCGCGCAGCTCCTCCAGAGTGCCGGAGGTAACGATCTTGCCGTCATTGATGATGGCCACGCGATCGCAGAGGCGCTCCACCACTTCGAGCACATGGGAGGTGAGGAAAATGGTGGCCCCGCGCCGCACCTGGTCGATGAGAATGTCCTTCATGAGGCGCGCGCCTACGGCATCCACGCCTTCGAACGGCTCATCCATGAGGAAGAGATCGGGGTGATGGATGAGTGAGGCCGCCATCGCAACGCGCTTCCGCATCCCCTTGGAATACTCACCGATGATCTTGCGATCCACCTGCAGTTGAAAGAGGTCGAGCAGATCGCGCGCGCGCCCGATGGCCGTGGGCCGCTCCAGCCCATACATGCGTCCGACAAATTCCAAAAACTCGGCCCCCGTGAGCCGGTCGAAGAGCAGAGACTCGTCCGGAACCAGGCCGATGCGCCGCTTGATTTCGAGCTCCTGCTCGGGCAGCCGCATCCCCAGGATTTCGATCGAGCCGCTGTCGGCGGGGATCAACCCGGTGAGCATCCGGATGGTAGTGGACTTGCCCGCTCCGTTGGGGCCGAGGAAGCCGAAGAACGACCCGCAGGGCACCTCCAGGTCTACCCCGTCGACGGCGGCTTTCTGTCCATAGGACTTCTTCAGGTCGCGAACCAGGATCGCGGGGAAAGACATCTATCTCAGTGTACGTTGGTTGCCATCAACAGGTGGGGCATGCTTTAGCTTGCCGTCTCGTTGCTTTGAGATTGCAGGGCAAGGTAAACCATGCCCCACCAGGGTTAGTGCTGCGAGAGGCGATCGTCTGTCCCACCATGCGACCCGCGGCTCCATTCGCGAATCGATTTCACCTCCTCCTGCGGGATGTGCAGGAACTCCAGAAACTCCTGGTGCTCCTGGGGAGCCGACTTCTCGAACTCCGCGTGCCAGCGGTGCATGTCGTCGTTGGTAAAGCCGGCCCCGCGCATGATCTCCGTCCATTTCTCTTTCGTTACCATAGGCAATCTCCTCAATTGATCGGTGTCTTTTAGCAACCGCGCGATGGCTGTCTGATGTTCGCGCAGCCTCTCGATTTCGCCGCTCAACTCCACCAGCCGGCGCTTGAGAACGCCGGCCGCATCGCTTTGCGGACCGTCGAGAATGGAACGAATGTCGCCGAGTTTGACGCCCGCGCCGCGGTAGATGCAAATTTGGCGCAGACGCTGAAGATCCCGTTCGCCGTAGACGCGATAGTTTCCCGCGCTACGGCCGGCCGATTGCAGTAAGCCTATCGACTCGTAATACAGCACCGTGCTACGGCTCAACCCGCAGGCCCGGGCCAGATGAGTGACAGTCAGCGGCATCGTTCTGCTTTCAGTCTCAACCCTGCAGTTGTAGACAGGTCAAGCACTAATTCTTCCGAAAGATCAGGATATGCTGCCGCGGCAGCGTTTCCAGAACGCGGTCCAGGCGGAAGCCCTCGGGTTCCACCTCGGCTTTGGCCTGGGCCACCGTCATCTTATGTTCCGGGCGGATCGGAACCTGGGGATCTTCCGCCCGGTATTCGAGCAGCACCAGCCGCCCATCGGGCTTCAAGGACTCCCGGATGTGGCGAAGCATCGGTTGGGGCTCCGAGAACTCATGGTAGACGTCCACCAGCAACAACAGGTCGATCGCCCCGGGCGGCAACTTGGGGTCGTCCAGCGCTCCCAGCACGGTCTCGACGTTGGCGAGCTTCCTCTGGTCCATGTTTCGCCTCAGCAGATCGAGCATCTTCTGTTGGATGTCGTTGGCGTAAACCTTGCCGCTGGGGCCAACCCGCTCCGCCAGACGCCAGGTCATGTAGCCGGCGCCGGCGCCCACATCCGCCACAGTGGCGCCCTTGGCGATGCCGATGGCGTCGAGCGCCGCGTCCGGCTGTTCTTCGACTTCGCGCTCCGGACGCACCAGCCAGTCCGCGCCCGCCGGTCCCATGACACCGGCATAACGGCGCCCGGTAACCGGGTGGACGCCCTGCTGCGCCCAGGCCGGCAGACTGAGCAGGATCAGGAGCCCACAGACAGCTTTTCGCATAGATCCAGATTAGACGATTCCGGACGATTCCGGACGATTCCGTACCGTTCGCATGAGGCCGGGCGGGCAGAGGACATATCATAATGAGAATGTGGTCTCGCGGCATGCCGCGCGTGCTTGAACAAACATACTGCGTCAGGGGCTGGCTCACTGCCTCGATGGAAGGTGACCAGACGGCAAGTGACCAACTCATCCGGCGGGTTTACTCCGGGCTGCGGCGCGAGCCACGAAGTCACATCGCGAAGGCTGGGCTGACACGCCGCCTGATGCACCGGATTGAAGATGCAGACGGAACAAAGGGCGCGGATTGAAGCCATTTTCCACGCCGCGCTGGAAAGACCGTTAGACGAACGCGGTGGCTTCCTCGATTCCGCGTGCGCCGGCGACGATGCTGTGCGCCGCGGCGTCGAATCGTTGCTATTGCAGTACGAAAACTCCGATCAGCAGCTCAACAGCACTCAAACGTGCGCTCATCCTTTGCAGCCTGGCGAGCGGTTCGGGATTTACGAGATTCAGGCCCGTCTGGGCGTGGGTGGCATGGGCGAAGTGTACCGAGCACAAGACACGCGGCTTCTTCGCACGGTTGCGTTGAAAGTAATTGCCATCCCGTTGGATCGCCCAGCCGACGTGGCGCGCTTCCACGCCGAAGCACGCGCGCTGCTCAGTCTGAATCACCCGCACATCGTCACCGTCTACGATTTCGGTGAAGCCGGCGGCCGCCCATTCCTGGTAACCGAGCTGATTGACGGAGAGACGCTGTATCATCGCCTCAAACGTGGGCCGATCGCGCCCGAAGAAGCACTCCGGATCGCCATAGAAGTATCCCTGGCTCTGAGCGCGACGCACCAGGCAGGCATTGTCCACCGCGATATTAAGCCGGAGAACATCATGCTTCGGCCGGATGGCTATGTGAAGCTGGTCGATTTCGGGTTGGCGAAGAGTGCGGAATCGGCCGGCGCCCCGTCTTTGACGGAACCGGGTGTGGCGGTGGGCACGTATCGATATATGTCGCCGGAACAGTTACGTGGTGAGCCGGTCGACGAGCGTACGGACGTCTTTAGTCTTGGACTCGTGCTGTACGAGATGCTGGCGGGAAACCAGGCACGGCGCGCGCTGGGCCCGATCGACCTCTCAGCGCTCGATCACCTGCCGGAGAAATTGCAGATGTCGGTCCAGCGCGCGCTGGAGGAAAGGCGCGAGGACCGGTACGCTTCGGCCGAACAGATGGCGGCGGACTTAGTGGAAGCACGCGATCTGCAAATCGTTGCTTCGTCCTCAAGAACAAACCGGCTTCCTCAACTGACACCGACGTCCCCTGCTGAGCCGCTGCCGGAAGCAACGAAGCGGGTGAAGTCCGCACTTCGCCTCTGGATCCTGGGCGCTGTTGCGGCGATCCTCTTGGGGGCCGTCCTGCTCTACCAGGTCTGGAAGACTGCCGGGTTGTTTCCGGCTTCGTCTCCGCTGCCTCAGCCCATGCACAAGCAGATCACGTTCGTTGGGGACGCAACTTTTCCGGCGATCTCCCCCGACGGCGAGTCCGTCGCGTATGTTTCCGGCGGGGAAGCCCCGAAACAAAGGCTGATGCTGCAGGATCTAAAAGGCGGCCAGGCGATTGAACTCACATCGGCCTCCAGAGTGTTTTCCCCAAGATGGTCTCCAGATGGCTCAGAACTGATCGCCCGCTTGAGTGATTCGGTGGCGAGTCTGAAAATCGTCCTGATCCCGCGGCTCGGAGGACCGTACCGGCCGATAGGCACCGGCGCCTTCGCGTCGTGGTCTCCCGACGGCAGACAAATTGCGAAGACCTTCCAAAACGAACGCGGCTTCAGGATAGTCAATCCAGTGACCGGAAGCGTCAAGAGGATACCATTGACTGGCTTTCAGTGGTTTGACGACTTTGACTGGTCATCTTCGTCGAACTTGCTGGCAGCTCTGACTAATACCAAAGGCAGGTCGGCGATTTGGACAGTACATCCCGATGGAAGCCAACAGCGCAAGGTGATCGAAGAGGATCGGCTCAGTTCACCTCGCTGGTCTACGGCCGGCAATGCAATCTACTTCCTTCACTACAAGGGTGACACGGTAGACCTTTTGAAGGCCTCGATTAACCCGAAATCAGGAGAAGCTCGGAATCCGCCGTCGGTATTATTAAGCGGTCTGGAGGTCGGCACTTATTTTACGCTGTCCCGAAACGCGACTCGCCTCGCGTACACACGGGTACAAGCCTCCTCGAATCTTTGGTCGGTTCAATTTGACGGCTCCGGTAAGGGCAAACCGCCGCAGGCACGAATGCTGACGACGGGTACCGCCAGCCACCGTTCGCTCAGCATGTCGCCAGACGGCAAGTGGATTGCTTTCATCATTGGGACCCACATCTACAAGATGCCGGCTCAAGGCGGCGCACGTTTGCAGTTGACATTCACCGATGCCGCCTTTGTCCGGAGCACGGCCTGGTCTCCGGATGGCAAGAGGATTGCGTTCGGCTCGAGTGAGGGTGGGACGGCCAGGGTCTGGGTCGTAGATGCGGATGGCGCCAACCGGCGTCAGTTCGCGAACACTCAGTTGAGCGACAATTACGAGATCACGTGGTCGCCCGGCCGCCACATCCTTTACCAGCAGCAGGGGAACCAGAATTTCAATGTCCTGGATCCGGACACAGGCGAAGAAAGGGCTCTGCTTCAGGACAAACCCGTCGGGTGGATATTATTTACGCCGAGGTACTCACCCGATGGTAAGAAGGTTGCGGTGTTCTGGAACCGGGGGCCCCAGTCCGGACTGTGGGTGATTTCGCTAGTGGATGGTTCGTCGACGCTTGTCAGGAGCGGAGACGTATTTCCGATTGGATGGAAACCCGATAGCAATTCAATCTACGCATTTTCTCCCCAAACTGACAGCATACAGTCTATACCCGCAGTGGGCGGCGTTCCCTTCACAATCTCGACTCTTTCGGGTAAGATTGGCGAGGTCATTATGAGTCCGGACGGGAGAAACTTTGTTTCCACCGTACTGGAAAAGAAATCCGATGTCTGGTTGATGGAAAACTTCGATCCGTCTCACAGTAAGTAACCGCTGGATCAGTTCAGGTTCCGAATTTGGTGGCGGGCCGGACGAAGCGTGCCGCCAGGCCCAAATCCTGGCTCGAGCGTGGACCGATCCCGGCAATTTGCGCGTTAAAGGCCGACCAACTCGCATCCCCCGGGAGTCGGGAAACTGCCGTGTCCCCAATTCTGGGGTTAGCCGCAACCGGTGAACAGCAGGCGGACCGGATAGATCCGGATCAAACGATCCCATACCCCCTGTTCTTTGGCATTCGTTTGGACTACCATAGATGCCAGCGAGGTGGACCATGCTTTCCGGAAAGCTCGTTCATTTGATTGAATCGCATTGGGATCAGATCATGTCACGCGTGATCGATCAAGTCCGCCACGAACCACAAATGTCCCACACAAGAGCTCTCGTCGAGAGCGAATTGCGCGACTGGGGGCAGACCCTGCTCCAGAACCTGGGACATTGGCTGACCATAGGCAGCGAAGAGGACCTGGCCCGCAAGTACGAATATCTCGGCAAACTACGCTTTGAAGAGGACGTGCCGCTGCACGAGTCCGTGCACGGTCTTTGCATTATCCGCGAGAAGATGCTCGATTTTGTGGAAGAACACATCTTTTCGAAAAACACCATGGAGTTGTATGCGGAGGAGGAGTTGGACCGGCGGCTGGGCCGCTTCTTCGACCTCCTGACGATTCACCTGGTGCGCGGTTACGAACAAGCCCTGCGCCGGGCCCTGGCTACCCCGGTTTGATCGGGGACAAAGGATTCGCCTTCTGAAAGCGTCAAGAGCTGGCTTGACAGGCGAAAGCGCCTGTCCCATCAGGATTTGCCATTTGCCAGGATTTTGGATTTATAAGGCTTATTGTTCGTGGGCCGGGTCGATATCGGTTGGAATGCTCTTGAGTCCATCGAGCGCCCGCGCGATAGCGGGCCGCACGACGCCAAGCGTGTCGAGCATCCTCCGCGCGCCGGCGTAATCGCCCTGGGCTTCCAGTGTGAGCAGGTCGTGGGTCAGGTCGCGGACCGCGCCTTTGACCTTCGCAAAATCCACGGCGAACGTCCCGTCGGAATTGGCGACGAAGGCGCCCTTATCGGCGAGATAGTTGAACTGTAACGCCATTCCCCTGCCGTGAGCGTCGGTCAGTCCGAAACGCAGCGACCGGAACGCGGAAGCCAGGAAGGTAGTGTAGAGTTGGCGCTCGGCCGCTGGGGAGTGCGCCAGGCCGTGATCGAAAAGGTACTGGAGCATGAACAGACCGGTGACGTCGGCCTTGGCCTCCTCGATGGCGCTGTAGAGTTCCTTCATTTCCTGCCGGGGCGTGGTGTCCCGGCCGCCAACCTGAATCTGGTGCGGTCCGATTCCGTGACTCAGCTCGTGCGCCAGAATGTGCATGAAGAAGTACTCAAAGCTCAGGTCGTCTTGAGCCGGCTTGGCCAGGACGCGGGCGGCGATGGGGGTGAGGTTGCTCTGGAACTTGGCCTCCTGGATATTCTTCAGCATGACGCGCTTGGAACCCTTTTCATGGACTACGCGCTCGTCGTTAGGCAGGTTGAAAGCCGCGGTGCGAACGCCGTGCGCGCCGTCTCCCGCGGCGTACACCTCGTTCACCACGCGGATGGGCGTGGCGGCGCCGAGCTTGGGATTTCGGTAACGCGCGTCGACGGGCAAGTTGTTCTCGACTTCCTGCAGCCGTGACGCGAAGGTCTTGAGACGGTCGGTCTCGCGATCGTCGCGAATGGTGATGTACGCTTCGAACCCCGCCTTGTAACCGAACAGCTCGTCGTTGTAGGTCTCGTAAGGGCCGATGGTGATGTCGAGGGGCGCGTCCAGATCCATCCAAGCGACGTCGCTCGCGTAGTAATCGTTGGAGAGGAAGGCGTCCGCGCGGAGCGTCAGGTACGTCTTGAGCGATGGGTTGCCGGTGAGGGCGGCGGCTTCCCGGAGGAGCCGCGCGGCCTTCTGGAGGTCGGCGGCATACGCCTTGCTGTACGGGACTGCGGTGAGCTGTTTTGCCGCGTTGCGCCGGATCACCGTAAAGAAACCCTCCGCCTGCGCGCGCGCGGCCGGCGGCAGCGTCTTCGCCCAGACTTCGAACTCTTCGCGTTTCATGTCCTCGGGATAGAAGTTGGCGCCGAGCGGCTTGCGCTCCGGCACGCCGGGGATGAACGCCGCATGGCCGTCCAGGTCGGACCATGGACCCTTGTTCAGCCAGAAGTAATGCAACCGCTCCTTGCCGAGCGCGCTGGTGTCCTTTTGAAGCTTTTCGTACAGGGCGCGATCGCCGCTCCAGAGTTGGTCCATGAAGATCGGGTTGAGCACCTTGGCGGCTTCGACCAGCTTGGGAAGGGCCGCGCGGTCACCGGAGGAGAGGCCGGATTCCTCATACTTCAGTTTAACGGGCGCGAATCGCGCGCTCATCTGTTTCAGTTGAGCTAGATCGGGCATAACAGTCGCAGCGGCCAGCAGCACCAGAATGGGCTTCATCAGTCTCTATTCTAACGACGGCGGAGGAACGGGGCGGTGCCGGGGGCTCGTGTGGCTGTTCGAGGTGGGGCCGGCAGGGCCCTCAACGCCGGCCTTCGACCACGTACAGGGACCCGCACAAGGCCGCGTACTAGACCGCCCCCCGAACTCCCAGTACTGAGAGGTTTCTCGCATCAAACAACTATCAGACTGAATGATTTGCACCGATCAACCGCAGATTGATAGCAACGCCGACGACCGCCGGCGCGACCGCCGCTACCGCATCCCTCTGGAACTGCGATGGCGGCTCCTTCACCGTCGAAAAGTCCAAGCCGAGGGCGTAGGCCGAACGATTGATCTTTCGAGCGGCGGTATTCTCTTCGATGCCAACCGGCACCTGCCACCCGGCATGAACGTGGAGGTCTCCGTCTCTTGGCCTGTGCGGCAGAACGGCGTTGCCGCTATGCAACTGGTGGTTTCAGGCCGGATCGTCCGGTCCAACGAATCGCAGGTCGCTATCCGTGAAACGGAACACCAGTTCCGCACGGTTAGAGACACGCGCTGACCATCGCGAAGCAGGCCCATTACAACCGAAGACGAAGAACGATCGTTGGTCCCGCCTGTCCCCACCGCCCCTTGACAGTCCCTGGGCGGGTGAAGATTGTCCCATCGACATGGATGAGAAAAGGGAACGGCTCGGAGGCACGTTGCTGACTAAGGTCTTCGCCCGGCCAAGGGGATTCGCCCAACATGGATCTGGTTCTAGTGGACTAAAGTCGAGCCAGAATGGTTCGTGGCGGCTATAAGAGAGGTCGATCGCAGCCGATAAGAACAGGGAGGCGGAGCAGTGGGACCGAACGTCCCACCTGATTTCGCGAAAGCACCGGGGTGTGCGCCGTCTCTGGCTACCCTGCGCAGGTGAGCACGGAATCGGCGCCGGTAAGTCCGTTGGCGGACCGCAGTTCACCGGCGCCAGCTCGCCACGAAGGTCGCGCTTCGGCTGTCGAGTATGTGGGTTGAACTATCATTCGCAACCGTTTTCTTGACGGCCGCCCTGACGACGGCCGGGTGGCTGCGGGCACGGAGATGCCTGGCTCACAGCCAGCGAGAGCAGGAAGCTCTGGAGAAGTCGTCGCACGTTCTGGCCGAGGAGCGGCGCGTAATGGAGATGATGGGGAGGGGTGCATCGTTGTCGGAAGTGCTAGACACTCTGACCCGGGCGATCGAGAACATGGCACCCGAGTGCTTGTGCTCGATTCTGCTGCTGGATGAAGCCCGGGGCCATCTCCTGACCGGCTCGGGGGGTAGTCTGCCCGAGGAATACATGCGGGCGGTAAATGGCCTGGCTGTCGGCCCGGATGTGGGAGCTTGCGGCTCGGCGGCATTTCGGAATGAGACGGTCATCGTGGAAGACATTGCGACGGACTACCGCTTCGCGATGGTGAAGGACTTTGTGATGAGCTTTGGGTTGCGGGCCTGCTGGAGTGTGCCGATCCGCGACTCCTCCAACCAGGTCTCAGGGACGTTTGCCATGTACCACCGCCGCCCGGCGAAGCCGCGGGAACGCGAGTTGCAACTGGTGGAGGCGGGGGCCCTTCTGGCCGGGAATGCCATTGAGAGGCTCCGCGCGATCAGGCGGTTGCGTGAAAACGAGGAGCGGATCAGACTCGCGGAGAGGACTGCCGCTCTCGGCATTTGGCAGTTGGATTTTCACAGCGGAACGATCACCGTCTCGGAAGAACTAGCCGTTCAGTTGGGACTCGCGCGGGCAGCCGCGCGATTGAGCGCGAGCCAGTTGCGCGAGGTGATTCATGCCGAGGACTGGGAAGGGCTGTGCGCCGCGGTGAAGCGCGCTTCGGAAGCCGATGGATCCTTTGAAGCGGAATTCCGCGCCGTATGGCAGAACGGTTCCATCCGATGGCTTCGCACCCAGGGGCGACTGGAAGTGGAGGCGGGACAACCGGTACGCCTGACCGGAGCTTCCATCGACATCACCAGGGCCCACGAAATGGTGATACGGCTGGAGCAGGCCATGCGCGCCAAAAGCGAGTTTCTGGCCAACATGAGCCATGAGATCCGCACGCCAATGAATGGCCTCCTCGGAACCGTCGACCTGCTGTTCGATTTGGGTGTGTCAGCCGAACAGAAGGAATATGTCGATACCATCCGAAGCTGCGGTGAAACGCTTCTACGAATCGTCAACGACATTCTCGATCTGTCCAAGATCGAAGCTGGAAAGCTCATCGTGGAGTCGATTCCTTTCCAGCTAGAAGGATTACTGAAGGAAATAATGGCTGTGGTTGCTCCCTTGGCTGGCGTGCGCGGGCTGGAACTCCGGCAGGAGTTCGATTCGGGGCTGCCTGACACATTGATAGGCGATCCCCAGCGTCTGCGGCAGATGTTACTAAACCTGTTGTCCAACGCAGTGAAATTCACCAACGATGGCGGAGTCACTTTGAGCGTCGCGACTTGCGAACGGAGTCAAGACAATGTGGACCTGCAATTCAGCGTGAGAGATACGGGAATCGGTATTCCGGCCGCGGTGCAGGACGCAATCTTCCAACCGTTCACGCAGGCCGACAGCTCGACCACACGACGCTACGGCGGTACGGGACTCGGCCTGCCTATCTGTCGCGGGCTAATCGCCTCCATGAAAGGGCGGCTCGAGATTGAAAGCGAACCTGGATGTGGGAGCACGTTCCGCTTCACCATCCGCTTTCCAATCGCGGCCGAGCGGGCCGTTCCGGAGCGGACCTTTCAGGACCGCATTGCGCAGTCGAGCCGGCGCCTGCGGGTATTGCTGGCCGAAGATAACCCCGTGAACCAAAGGGTTGCGGTGCGCCTCCTTGAAAGAATGGGCCATCAGGTGGACGTCGCCGGAGACGGTAAGCAAGCCGTGGCAGCGGTTAACGATGTCGAATACGATGTTGTTCTGATGGACTGTCAAATGCCGGAAATGGACGGCTACACCGCTGCCGGGGTATGGCTGAGGACCGGCAGCGCTGCCTGGATGCAGGTATGGACGATTACCTCTCGAAGCCTATTTCCACCGGGCGTTTATACCATTTGCTGGAAATCATAGCTAAGCAGCCCCAGGCTTCCCAAGCACGCGACGATATGAGAGTTGGCGCGCCCCCGGAGCCAACTCCAGCGTAGCCGGCGACTCGAAGAGGTGTCTCCCGGCGACGGGCGCGGACCACCAGATCCGTGTGGTTCGAGCCGGAGCCGTACCCGAATTAGTTTAGCTCCCACTATGCTATTGTCCCGAGTTAGAAATTCGTGCCATAAGCCCTGAGCTGTGGCAATCCTGCCCCGCAAGCTGGCCCTTCGGCCGGCGGGACCCGCTGGAAAGCCGGTTCACAGCCTGAAAAGCTGCGTTACGAGGCTGCTTGAATCTATGAAATGAATTTCTAATTCGGGAAAACTTGGGACACTATTTGGGGCAAAAACTTACTTGACAAATCACACGGATTCCCTTAGCATAGGTACATGGAACCCGTGCTCGCCACCCTCCAAGAAGCCATCGTATACTTTTCCGTTCCTGCGAACTGCCGCGAATACGTGGTAGCGCGCCGCTGGCCGAATGGCGTTGAGTGCCCCCGGTGCGGTAGCAAGAACGTTCTGTTCATGGAGAAGTACAATCGCTGGCAGTGTGGGGCTCGGCATGACAACCGCCAGTTCACCGTCAAGACCGGCACCATCTTTGAGGACTCCCCGCTCGGCCTGGACAAATGGCTGATGGCCATGTGGCAGGTTGTGAACTGCAAGAACGGCGTATCCTCCTATGAAGTCCACCGCGCCATCGGCGTTACCCAGAAGACCGCATGGTTCATGGACCATCGCATCCGGCACGCTCTCACCATGGGCACGATCAACAAACTGTCCGGCCAGATCGAAGCCGATGAAAACTACATCGGCGGCAAGGCGCGGAATATGCACAAAGACAAACGCGCCGCCAAGATCACCGGCACTGCCGGAAAAGATAAAGCTGCGGTTATGGGGATCTTGGAACGCGGCGGCAAGGTCATCACCAAGGTTGTGGACAACACTAAGAAAAAGGCCCTGCAATCCGAGATTCGCGAACACGTTCTCGCGGGTTCCGCGCTCTTCACCGATGCGCTGAAATCCTATTGAAGCCGCTCAGAAAGGCGAGTACCTCATGATAAAGTCTTTACATATTGAGAATTATCGCTGCTTTAGCGATCTTCAGTTGTCGGACCTCAAAACCCTGAACCTCATCGTGGGAGAAAGTGGGAGTGGAAAGACTGCATTCCTGGAAGCGTTGTTTATGGCGGGGGGGACTAGCCCTGAAATATTCTTCAGAACGCGCGGCTGGCGTGGATTCCCGGACCGCGTCGAGATCGTTGGCGGAAAATCTGGATACGAGTCTATTTTCAGGGATCTCTTTCACGCCTTTGACCAAGAGCAAGGGATCTTGATCAGATTTACCGATTCGCAAAGCGGCGAGAGGTGGCTGAAGATCTATTATGAGGAGTCCGGCTCATTCACGCTTCCTCTTGGCAAACTCAGTTCAATAGGGAGCGCAACGCCAATATCTTTTGAGTGGAAGGGGGGCTCTGGACAGAGACATTTAGCAAAAGTGGAGGTTACCGATGAAGGAATCAAGACGTCCGGGTTTAGGGACATATACCCCATCGTCTTTATTTCCCATCAGACCTCCAATCCGAAAGAGAACGCCAAGCGCTTCTCCGAATTGAGCAAACAAATGCGGCATCAGGCGGTCGTTAGCGCCGTTAAGGAACTCTTTCCAGAGATTAAAGGGATCTCCGTAGAGGTGAATGCTGGAGAGGTGATGCTTTATGCCTCGGTCCAAGATTTGGGGGAGAGACTCCCGCTCGCTGTTTTTTCTGGGGGGATCAATAAATACCTCTCCGTTCTTCTCGCAATTGCGACAACGCGAGATGGCGTCGTCTTGATTGACGAGATCGAGAACGGATTTTATTACAAAACTATGTCCAGAATACTGCAAAGCATCTTTTCCTTTGCTCAGGCCAATTCCGTTCAATTATTCGCCACCACGCATAGCTACGAACTTCAGCAAGCTCTGCTGTCCATAGTTAAGGACAACGAAGACGACGTTCTATTGCTACGTGCTGAGCGTGACGGAGCCTCGACGAGGATTAAGAGGATATCCGGTCAGTCTTATAGATCCGCAATTGAACTCAATCTTGAAGTTCGGTAAAACGTAGGGCCTTGTTTCAAAAATGGAACAGATCACTTCCGACTTGATTGTTCTTTGTGAAGGAGATGGAGACGTCGCCTTCTTTAGGAAACTAACCCGAGAACGCGGCATCAACGGATTTATGGTGACCTGCGGAAAGGGTGCCGACGGAAGATGCCTGGGAGAGTCCGGATTTGAGCTATACCTCAAAGCGGTTAGAGGCGGAGCTGCTAGCGGTCCGACCATACGCGGTATTGTCATTGTAATTGATAGCGACGCAGATGCAGGCGCAGCATACGGTAAGATAAAGCGAATGCTGCAACGCGTTCCTAACATGCCAGTGCCCGATAAACCATTACAAACGAGAAAGGCGTTCGGATTGTCGCTGGGAATCATCCTAATACCGGGGGAAAACCGCAAGGGCAACCTTGATACCTTGCTCTTGGATTGTCTCGCACACGAAAACGTTGAGCAGATAAAGCAATGCGCAGAGGAATTTGCAAGGTGCGCCGGTACAGATGTGTGGAGCGTCGGCGACCTTTCCAAGCTGAAGTTGAGGTGCATTTTAGCCGGAATCACAAAGGGCAATCCTGGGATGCTACTCCCCACCGTCTTGGCAAGTAGTGAATGCCCATTCGATTTTCAAAATGCCGCACTAGATCCAATCGGCAACTACCTTCAGGACTTCCTGCGAACATTGGGAAATTAAAATAGGGAGGGGGAATCGAACCCCCAAATCGGGAAACCCGATCAGCGCTTTTCAGGCACCTGGGCTTAACCAATGCCCAACCCATCCGTGGCTCCAGGATATCACGTCAGGAATAGTTCAGGCCTGTCCCGAAAAACGTTATCATAAAATCGTATGAGGACGCCACCGCCCATAGATTTCCCCGAAGGCGGTACACCCGCCGAACGCCTTGACCTCGCCTTCCGCAAAGTGCTCACGGTGCCGAAGGCCGCACTCCTGAAAGAAGAGGAGCGAGAGAAACGGCAACGGGAAAAGAAGCGGGCCGCGAAGAAGCCGCACTGAAAAGCCCGCCCAGCCTGTCACGCCGCTACGTATCGTAGCGGTAGAGCTGTGATTTGTCAAGTAAGTTTTTGCCCTATTTGGGAGCCCCGACGACAGATTCGTTGGATTTTCCCCAGAGCGTCATACCGGAACAGCGGTGCGGTTTCGGTACGGCTTGCCTATCACTTTAGTTAACTTCTGGCCATGGAATCCCTAGTACTAAAGTCGTAGAAATCACCCCCATTTTCAGAGATCTCGCCCGCCAAAGCAGTTGAATTCGAGTTACACTCATTACTAGTGGCTTTAGCGCAAAACCCCTGGAATTTCATAAGAGAACTCTGGTGTAGCGGTTCGGTGGCTCCCATGTCGCGCTATCCGATTCAGACCATTCTGGTGGTCGACGATCAAACGCCGGTTCGCAAATTGATCAGCCACATGCTAAATGGGTGCGGCTTCAAAACTATAGAAGCCGATAGCGGCGTCCAGGCGCTTTCGTTGTTCCATGCGGCTCACGGGACCATTGACCTTGCCATCATCGACATGGCGATGCCTCAGATGAGTGGTCTGGATGTGGCCGCGGAACTCGGGCGTCAAAGCCCGGAGCTGAAAATCCTGTATATTTCCGGGTACGCCGAAAGCCTCGCGATTGATTGTATCCGCCGCCGCTCGCCCGAGGCCCTGCTTCTGAAGCCGTTCACGAAGCGGAGCCTGTTGGACAAGGTGGTCGATCTTCTGGGCATACAACCGGGCGATCACCAGATCGCCAGTTCCGCCACTGAGCCCACCTGACAGCCCACCTGCTTCGCCGCCGACCCTTGGCTGACGGAGACTTCCAGGTATCCCGAGCTTCCCGCAATCACGAATAACTCTCCAGGACTGGCCTCGGCATAGGTCCCCGCCACCGCGCAGATCTCCGCCAACCCAATCAACAGGGAAAAGCTCCCCTGCGCCAGGCCGGCGAAGTCGCTTTCCCGGAAATTGGTAATGATGTTGCCGAACCGGTCGATCTTCAGCACGCGCCCCGTCCAGGTGCGCGTTCCGCTGGGCTGCGGCTTCTCGAATTCCGCCCGCAGGTAGTCATGGATGATCCTGCCTACGCTCGACGCCGGAACGCCCGCAGCAACGTGAGCCGCCACGGGGGCAAAGATGTCGCGGCCGTGGAAGGTGCGGCTGACGGGCTTACGGAAGTATTGGTCATTCGAAATCAGCCGGACTCTATGCTTCTCGTGCGAGAAAACCAGGGATAGCACCCCGTTGTCGGGCGCCACAAAACATTGGCCGCCGGCCTCCATCAGGATCGGCCGGCGTTGAGTCCCCACTCCCGGGTCCACCACCACAACATGGATCGTGCTCTTGGGAAAATACCGGTACGCCTGAGCTACCACGAAGGCTCCTTCGGCAGTCTCAAACGGGCCGACCTCGTGACTGATGTCCACGATCTGGGCTTGCGGGCAGATGTTCAGAATCACGCCCTTCATGGTTCCCACGTAGTGGTCCGACAGGCCAAAATCCGTGGTCAACGTAAGGATCGGTTTGCGCATTGCTAAAATGTATATACGTGCAGCGCTTCTATTTCGACCACAACGCCACCACCCCCGTCGCCCCCGAAGTTTTGGAGGTCGTGGTGTCGTGTCTCGGTCAAGTGTATGGTAACGCTTCCAGCATCCACCATTTCGGACAGGGGGCCAAGCAGCGCCTGGAGTTGTCGCGGCGGCAACTGGCATCCCTGATCCACTCCCATCCCACCGGGATCGTCTTCACCAGCGGCGGCACCGAGGCCGACAACATGGCGGTGCTGGGTGTGGCGCGTGCGGCCGCGGGAACGGGCCGTGACCGGGGTCCCCGGACTGTACACGTCATCACCAGCGCCATCGAGCATCCCGCGGTACTCTCTCCGTGCGCACAACTCGAACGGGAGGGCGTGGAGGTGACTCGCCTGCGAGTGGGGTCGAGCGGCGTGCTGGATCCCGACGACGTGCGGCGCGCGATGCGGGCAGAGACCGTATTGGTCTCGGTGATGCACGCCAACAACGAGCTGGGAACCATTCAGCCGATCGCCGAGATCGCCGGCATCGCCCGGGAGGCCGGTGTGCCTTTGCATGTGGATGGCGTCCAGGCGCTGGGCAAGATTCCCGTGGATGTGGAAGCGCTCGGCGTGAACCTCTACAGCATGAGCGGGCACAAGCTCTACGCGCCCAAGGGTGTGGGCGCGTTGTATATACGCAAGGGGACCAGGCTGGCGCCGATCGTTTTCGGCGGGCACCACGAACGCGACCGACGCCCCGGCACCGAAAATGTCCCCGGCATTGCGGCCTTCGGTGCGGCCGCCGATCTCGCCGCCCGCACTGTGGCCGCCGATGCCGAGCGGTTGGCCGCCCTGCGCGACCGCCTGGAAAACGCCGTCCTCGAGCGCATTTCGGGAACCGGCATCAACGGCTCGCGAGGGGGACGCATCCCCAATACCAGCAACATGTACTTCGATGGAATCGACGGCGAAGCGCTGGTGATTTCGCTGGATCTCCGGGGCTTCGCCGTGTCCACCGGCGCGGCCTGCTCGAGTGGCGCGCTGACTCCTTCTCACGTCCTTACCGCCATCGGGTTGTCCAGCGACCGGGCCCGCGCCAGCATGCGGTTTTCCCTGGGCCGCACCAACACCGCCGAGCAGGTGGACGCCCTTGTGGACGCCCTGGAGGCTTCCATGGCGCACTTGCGTAGGATCTCCGTCAATGCATGATACACAACAGCCCGTAGCCGTAGCCATGAGCGGGGGGGTGGACAGCTCTACCGTGGCCGCCCTGTTGGTGCGCCAGGGCCGCCGGGTGGTGGGCATGACCATGCAGCTCTGGAACCAGCGCCGCCTGCCCGAGCTTGCAGGTGAGGGCGAGGCGCCCTCCGGATCCGGCCGCTGCTGCTCGCTCGACGACGTCTACGACGCCCGCCGCGTCGCGGAACAGGTCGGCATCCCGTACTACGTCGTCAACTTCGAGCGGCAATTCGAAGAGCACGTCGTCAAGCCGTTCGTGGAAGAGTACCTGGCCGGCCGCACACCCATTCCATGCACGCTGTGCAACAACTACATCAAGTTCGACCGCTTCCTGGAAATGGCCGACAGCGTAGGCGCGCTCCACATGGCCACCGGCCACTATGCGCGCATTCGCTACCACGAAGCCTCCGGCCGCTACCAGTTGCTGCGCGCCGTGGACGGTTCCAAGGACCAGACGTATTTCCTGTTCGGCCTTACGCAGGAGCAACTG
>JAIQFL010000209.1 GCA_020073365.1 Terriglobia bacterium
ATTCTGTTTCAACCAGAAATATGCAGGAATGATTTAGAAACTGGTGTAGAGTGGTACCGCGTCCTCGCCAACTGGGGGGCGTTCCCCCCAGACCCCCCTCGGAGGGCGTGCCGCCCCCCGCATCCCCCCTGCTAATACCCCATCCTACTGGTGCACTACCAAACCGACCGGCGCGGTGTTATTTCTCGGCGGCGCTGACATATAGCGGCCAACGTTTTGGCTGTCGGCCGTTTCAATCCCCTTCTCATCGGGGCGGAGGCGCCTCCACGAAGATATCGACCAAGAAACCCTAGCTAGCTTTCTTGGAGTTTCAATCCCCTTCTCATCGGGGCGGAGGCGCCTCCGATAGTGGGTGGAGTATCGACCGAAAGGTCGATTGTTTCAATCCCCTTCTCATCGGGGCGGAGGCGCCTCCAAGCTGTTCGTTGCTGCCGAGGATATCAAGGCGTTTATGTTTCAATCCCCTTCTCATCGGGGCGGAGGCGCCTCCGAAGCGTCACACAAAGCATCAATCTCGCACCCAGAAGGTTTCAATCCCCTTCTCATCGGGGCGGAGGCGCCTCCTCTTCCGTAAATTGGCCCTTGCAGGTCAATCACATAGAGTATACTTTTCTCCCACCCCCGAAAACAACTCCTTTTTTTCGCCCCGGCGTCTCCGGAACCGCCCCCAAAAAACAGCACCAACTCCTTAGCCATCATAGGCTTCCACGGATTCCTCCCACCTCCCCCCTCCAGCGACCATTTTTCCCAATCGCCCCAGACCATTGAAAACAGATCAGATGACATAGAATTCCCGGTCTTTCGCCACTTCCGCCGTCCCGATCAACTGCGTCTTCCCGTTGCACGCGGCGCACAACTCGAAGATATGCACCCGGTCGAAGTGCTCATCCACCAGCTTCTTCACCCGCGCTGCCATCCTGCCCGCCAACTCGTCATCCAGGTTCGCCACAAACACGCTTTCCTGCACGCGCGAGCCGAAATCCAGCAGCGCCGCCGCCACCCGGTCCCGCCGCCGGTCGTCGGCTATATCGTAACAGACGACGTACTGCATCCCTGCTCCTCCTCCCCTCCGAAGCGGTACGGCTGGAACGGCCCGCCGCCCCGCAGTGCCGCCGCCAGCGCCTCCACGTCCTTCCGCAAATGGTCCCGAAACCCCGGCTTCGCCACACCATCCACCATCGGCCGGTCCAGCATCCACCGCTCGTACTCGCCGAAGAACCGCTTGAGCGCCGCCGGCTTCAGGAACACCCCCGGCCGCTCCCCTCCCGAAACGAAATCGTCCCCCTCCAGCACCTGCCGGTTCACCAGCGTCAGCACCAGCCGGTCCGCCACCGGATGCCGGAACGGCTCCATCAGATCCAGCGCCAGCGACGGCCTCCCGTAGTCCACCTGGTGCAGAAAACCCAGGTACGGGTCCAACCCCTCGCCCTCCACCAGCGCCGCCAGCTCCTGCATCAGCAGGGTGTAGGCCAGCGAGAGCAGCGCGTTCAACGGGTCCGGCGCCGGATGCTTCTGCCGCCCCGGCCACTCCATTCCCGACTTGTTGAATTCCATCAGCAACGTGAAATAAGCGTGCGCCGACGCCCCTTCAATCCCGTCCAGCACCGCCACCGATGGCGCAGCCCCGCACCCCGCCGCCGTCTCCGCCAGCCCCTTCCGCCGCTCTTCGAACACCGCCGAGGTCTCGTTCTTCTCCCGGTACCGCGCCAGCACCTCCAGCCCGTTCGAGATCTTCGCGCTCACCGTCGCCCGTGCCATCTCGAGCGCGCGCGCCCGGTCCCGGTAGCAGTCGAACTGCGCCAGCCGCAGATCGATGTTCCGCCCCCGTGGAGGCGACAGCGACCCCCGATAGTGTCCCTGCCGCGAGAACAGGCTCAGGTTCACGCCTTTCTCCAGCAGCTCCGCCATCGCCTGCGTGGTCACCTGGATATTGCCGAACAGCAGCACCGCCTCCAGCTTGTGATAGGGCAGGTCCAGCAGCACTTCGTCGTCCTTCTCCACCAGAAAGCGGTCGCCGGCCTTCCGCAGCACCGCTCCCTGCTCCGTCAAGTACAGGTAAGCCACGTCGGGGTTCCTCCCTTCAAGCTGTGTCTCCGCCGCGGTCGCGGTGCTCGCCTCCGCCTTCTCCAGGGCCAGCTCCATAGCCCCCCGCGGCGGCGCCATCTCGAAGCGCGCGCGCATCCCTATGGGCAGCGGCGGCGCCATGAACAGGACGCGGCCCTTCACCCGCTCGTTCTTCCACGGCACCCAGATGGCGTCGCCTTGGAACAGGGCTCCCAGGAACCGGAATCCGTGATCGAAATCCACGATGCGCGTCTTCTCCCGGTTCAAGTCCAGGTGCGCGTCCGCCAGGAGTTGCTCGCTTTGCGCGAGGGCCTGCGACGCCTCTTCCGTGGTCCGCGCCAGCACCAGGAAATCGTCCGCATACCGGATCAGCTTCCGCCCGCTCTTCTCCAGCTCGCGGTCGAAATCCTCCAGGAAGAAGTTGGCGAGCAGCGGCGAAATCGGAGAGCCTTGCGCCACCCCGCGCCGCAAGGGCCGGATGTGCGAGCCGTCCCACACGCACCCTTGCACCCACTGCCGTAGCAGGTCCATGACCGTTTCGCCCGGCTGCCGCTCCGCCAGTCGTTCGAGCAGGAGGCCCGTATCGACGCAATCGAAAAAGGTGTGGATGTCCGCGTCCACTACGTAGACGTACCCGAGTTGACGGCACTTGCGGATGCGCGCGATGGCCCGGTCCACCGACCGCCCCGGCCGGTACCCGTAGCTGCACTCCAGAAACTCCTCTTCAAACGACCGGGAGAGGTGCCGCGCGACGGCGGTCTGCAACACCCGGTCGGCCACCGTGGGGACCAGCAGAGTGCGCGTCCCCGCGTGGGGCTCTCCCCGGCCCGGATGCTTCTCGACGACAATCTTAAGCAGCGGAAACGGCCGGTACGCCCCTTCGTTGACGCGCTCGATGAGTCGCGGCAGAACGCGGTGTGTGCGTTCCGAGAATTGCGCCACCGTGACCCCGTCCGCCCCCGCGCACCCCGCGTTCTCGCGCACCCGCTCCCAGGCATCCCAGAGTTGCTCGATACTGAATGGAACCGCCATTAGCGCCTGCTCAGTGGGACAGACCATCGCTTTCTGTGGTCTGTCAAGCTTGGCCGATCAAATGGGGCGGCCGCCCTGTCCGCGCGCGACCCCCTGGTCGCGCTTCTTCCTGCCCGCCCACCGCCCCTCGACCCCGCCAGCCTCAGCCCGGCACAGAATCCCATTCCCATTCCGCCACCGACCACTTCCTCACTCGTCCTCTTCCACCTGGTACGCGATCTCCACCTCCACCGGTTCCGAGGGCCCTGCGTCGGGATCGGCGCGCCCATCCGCCAGAAACTTCTTGGGGTGCATATACTGCAGCCGCGCCTCTTTCGGAGCGCACGCAAAAATCATCCCGGCGCTCATGTGCTTCGTCATCCCGGTGAAATTGCACATGATGTCATTCTCCGCCAGCCCCTTCCGCGCCATCTGCTTCCGGACCTTCTCCACTTCCTCTTTAGCTTCCACAATCGAGTAGATGTCCGACAGGCACACCGTTGGGTGAACCTCTACACTCGGCCAGGCGCCCTTCACCTCGCCCCGCACCCACTCGGCGTCCGCCTGCGCGTCTACCGAGGTCAGCAACCACAAATGCTGCAAAACGCCTTCCCCCGCATGGTACAAAGCCGCGTCCCGTGCCGACGACCGTCCAGCCTTCATACTGATGAAAACCACCAGCCCCCGCGCGCGAGCGACGCGCTTCGTGACACCGATCGTCTGAAACCGCCGGCTCTTCCGCATCCACCGCTGGAGGCTTTCCGAAAGCGCGATCCCGAGCGCCACCACCAGCGCCAGGATCACTCCGGACGCCACCCAAACTGTGGTGTCCGCCGTTCCTTTGACGATCTCCGCGCCCAGGCTTCCCTCGATCCCCACCAACAGGAATATAGCGATCGAGAGCGTGAAATTAGCCGGATCCAGGGCCATGTGTGGCCGTCGTGCCATGTTCTGATGCTCCTCCCCGGATCGGAATCAACCCGGCAATGTGATCCGCGAGCGCCTCAATTGCAGGTCTCTCTCCGCCAGCACGCCGCGCTAGAGATAGTGAATGGAGCCGCGAAAAACGCCGTCCGGCCCGGCTCCGTCTATCGAGTCGGATATCGCATCGTAGTCGCTGCGCATTTCTGCCCTTGGATTGCGATCGTGCCGCCCGTGGGAACAGCCTGCGGCATGATGTTGAAGATTGTGAGGACCCCGGGCCCCACTGTGGAT
This sequence comes from Terriglobia bacterium, assembly GCA_020073365.1. Taxonomy (GTDB): domain Bacteria; phylum Acidobacteriota; class Terriglobia; order Bryobacterales; family Bryobacteraceae; genus JAIQFL01. The sequence goes on from JAIQFL010000209.1 coordinate 4,291, forward strand.
CGGACGATTTGCAGAAGGTTCCCAACCGGATCGTACACAAACTGGATCACCACGCCGGTGGCGTCCACGGAAGGTGAAGCGTGGATCGCTATACGCCGCCACGAAAAATCGCTTCTTCATCAGCGAATCCATTCCTACCTGTTATCCGCCTTTGCAGCATTTTGTGCGACCACATTGTCTCATGCGATGTCTCTTCCAATGGCGAAGTAATCGCGATCCTTACCGCCGAATCGCAATTGAGAAGTCCGCTATCGTCTTCGGTTTCGCCGTCGTGGGCGTCTGCTGGTTGTCCGTCAGTTCTCTTACGCGCTCTGAGATGTAGTAGTCGAGCGCGTTAACGGTGATTCTGCCTCTGTTCATCATGTCGGCCTTCCCGCTCAGCCCTTCCATCAACGCCTTCGTGAATGCCCCGTTGCCCCATTCTGTGCGTTCTAAAGCGACCTGACGCCCTGAAGAAGCCGTGAACACAACGGCGCCATTCTCCGCGCTGACCAGCTCGTTCGCCACCCCGTTGATGTCCCCTCGCAACTCTCTGCCTTGACCGCCCAGCACATTCCCCGAGTAGCACGTGTCCAGAAACACCACCACCTTGCCCATTATCGACTGAACCGTCTTCTGCATCTCGGCAGAAGCCACCGCTGTTCGCCGCAGCCGGTCAGCCTCGAAATTCGCAGGGATGAAGTAGTAGCTTCCACCAGCGTCGTTCCACCCGTGGCCCGACAGGAACAGCATCCCGATGTCATTCTGGGCCGTGTTCTTCTCCACCCATTCCAATCCGTCGAGGATCGCGTCGCGCGTCGCGCGTTCATCGGTCAGTAGCTTCACTTGAACATCCCGGTAAAGTAAGCCTTTTTGTCGTTGCATGGCCATCGCGAAGTCCTCGGCATCCTTCGCGGCCCATTGCAGCCTGAACGCCTCCGGGTATTTACTAATGCCAATTGCCAGAACGAAAAGCCTGGACTGGGTTGCAGCCAGTTGCTCGCCGCGCCACTTGAGCCGCAAAGTGGCAGGCTCACTGGCAGCGAATCGGTTCTCGACAATCAAGGAGACCTCGCAGTCCCGCGCGGGGATACTCACGCGCATCTCTCGACTGGCAGTCGAGGCGGTCTCGATGGTTAAACTGCGAGGCACGTCCGCCGGGCGTCCGTCAATCAATACGCGGACCAGGGTCAACGGTTCCCCGGAAGGCGCACGGACCTCGTAGTGTAGGATGACCTCACGTGACTTCACTTCCGCCCCATCCGCCGGAGACTGGAGTGTGACAACCGGTGGGGCCATCTTGGCGAGTTCTCGTTCGCGGCTCTTTCGCCCGGTCTCCGCATCCGCCAGGCGGGTGGCTTCTACTTCGTCCAGGGTTCCCATCAAGTGCCCAATGATATCGGGACGATAGTAGGTGGCCCGAAAGCGGGAAACAGGAAAGAAGTCAGCGGCAGCGTCTCTGCCGTTGTTCATGTGCCAACCGATGAGATCCTCGCCGCCCGGCGACGCGTCGTAGTAACCAGAAGGGGTCCACAGCACCCAGCGTTTCCAGTCCTGACCGACGTACAAGGCCAACAGTTCTCTCCCATCCTCGATGCGGTACCAGCGAGCCGTGCCATCGGAAAAAGCCGCAATCGCCAACCGGCCATCTCCGGATATGTTCACCGCACCGGGAATGGAGGGTCCTACCACCACCCATTTCTCAACGCCGGTTCGGTCGAACAGTCGCAGAAACCATTCCGTCCCGAGGAGGAACTGTTGCCTGTTTGGCGTGATCGCAAGACAGCGAGACCTCTCGTATTGTTGGAGAGGTACGACCTTGCCCTTCAATTTGGGAGTGTAGGAAAGCTCCCAGTCCGTGATGGCGACTCCTTCGGTGAGCGGGGGCCGAGTGTTGGTTTCCCGATTCGTGACTACGGACGCCAGAGACCGATCCGCCACCGAAAAGCAAGTTGTGGCATCTTTGGCCGGCTGGTCGGTAAGGCAAACGCGCATACCGTTCGAGGAAACCAGGAATTTGTTGGGAGTAAGCATCTCTTCCGAATCGGGCGGACCGAAGAACAACGTCCTTTCGCCTTGCCGATTCACGATACCAATTGCCGGATCCCCCGCTGCGAAAGCGATGCCTCCATCACGCAACGAGCGGAGGGCCAAAATCGTAGTCAAAGCACCGGGAAGTTCTGCTCGTCGGCCGCACCCGCCGTCTCCCCAGCGAACTATAGGATTTGCGCCGGGTCGCAGCATGTGGCGCCCTGCCGCATAAAGAAAGGTCCCATCCGCTGACCAAGCAACCGAATTCAGGCTTCGATTCAAACCAGTGGGGTCCGGCAGGCATACCGGCGAGAGGTCGGACGCCGACAACACATTCACTTGCGCGGTGTCGGAGAAACCTACTGCAATGCGCGACCCGTTCGGGGAGAACCGAACATGGTACGGTCTTGCCCCACCTGGCGCACTTTTTTTGATCACGAGGCGTAAAGATCCGTTGGCTCGAACCTCATACAGTCGTAAGGAAACCGTCATTCGAGGATGTAGCCAATCGATTTGGAAGGTCTGACCCTGACGCGGCGGCAAAGTCCGCTCCGTTGCTTTCACCGCCGTAATCCCGGTCCTCGGATACTGGTGCGTAGTCCACGGTTCGATAGAGCCGGATGCCGTTCTTGCCGCCCATGCTAGCAACAAGGAACCGGCCGTCCGGAGAATACGCCAGATGAACGATAATTTCGGGCAGTCCAGCAATTCGACGGTATAGTCGGCCGCTCTCGCGCTCGAACAGGTAGATCGACATTTTCTCGGATGCAGAACCCGTCCACGCGCCGCAGGCGATCGTTCGGCCATCCGGAGAAATTGCAACAGCCTGAACCCTCCCGACGACCCCTTCACCGATCGGTGGCCGGAGGACTCGAAGCAACTTACCCGAGGTCAGATCCCAGATCCGTACCGTCTTGTCGTCGGATCCGCTGACTAGATACCTCTCGTCAGCGTCCGCATCTATTGCCCGTATGGGCCCAGTGTGCGTCCCGGTCTCGATCCGCAGTATTGGCTTTGCCGAAGGCTCCTGAGAATGCGCCACCTGCAGGCTCAGCGCGGCCAGCACCAAAACACTCCTTCTCATCGGCGCCCTCCTCCGTTTCCCCCGACTTCGTTTTCGCGCTAGCCAACGGCGCTTCCGCGCCGATCTGAATCGCAAGTCAGGCCGGGAAGTTCGCAACAATCCCGGCGAACCGCCTGATAACAGCATAGTCCACACCGCAACACACCGCGGAATTATCCTGCAATGGACGATTCTGACCACCAAAGCTAGGTAAAAAGGAGTATAATGTCTGTTTAATCACTTTAGTCGAACGACTTGGTGATCGGGCTTGGCCTTGTGCGTGCGCCTCGGGCTCAACGTTGTCCGCCTCGGGCTCAACGTTGTCCGCCGCGAACTCAACACCTTTGTCCCCAGTGGGAGTTCGTCGGCCTCTGCATCTTCGATTTCCAGTGCCGAAGAGTCTCGATGACGCAATTCAGCCACAGGCGATTGGGCCGTTCGGGGACGCGGGATATGGCCAATCGGGCCCGCCCAATTCAAAGGGAGATAAAGAATGCCGCACAAGACCTTGATCATCGGGGTGGGGGGAACCGGGCTGTCCACCATCCGGGAGATCCGGAGACTGATCGCCGAACGCTACGAACTCGGCTTGGAAGCTCTGGAAGTCGCGTCCATCCGGTTCCTCTACATTGACACGGACGCAAAGGATATTGATCGGGGGCGGAACTGGTCTGTACTTGGCAAGAAGATCGACCTCCACGTCTCGGAGCGCGCAATCATCACGGGCGACAAACTGGGTGAACTGGTAAGAACGCCAGAAAACTACCCAGCCATTGACGCGTGGTTGCCCCACGTGGGGGACTTCATCGGTCAACCTGGCGACGGGGCTAAAGGCATTCGGCCCTACGGCCGCCTCATCTACGAAGCGGCCGAGAACAAATCGCTAGTTCGGAATGCATGCGTCGATCTCTATAACGGGCTCAATACCGCTTTTCCTCAATTCGATGAGTGGAGAATCTACCTGATTGCCGGCTTAAGCGGTGGCACTGGGTCGGGCATGTCTCTCCCGCTATCAGTCGACCTCGTGAAGTGGCATCTACATGAGCACGGCGTGAAGACGAAGAAGTTTGCCAGCTTCTTTGTTCTCCCGCTACTACAGATCAGCGACCGACACGAGCGATACCACCAGAACGCGTACGCATTTCTTCGCGAGCTGAACTATCGCGCCCTGCAGGTTGAGCATCTGCCTTACACCGATTGCTATCTAGTGGAGCCCCTCAACGCCAGGGGTCGCACAATTGGGCTAGACAGCCTGCCACTACTGATCGCTCACCGTATTTTTCTCAATTTTCAAGGGGGCCAAGCGGCCACTACCGTAGATGCCCTGATGGACAACAAGCCGCTCCATCCACATATTCTGGACGGCGGCGATCCGAAACGGCAACACGCAACGTGCTTCTCGACATTCGGTCTCTCAAGCGTAAGTTATCCTCGAGAAACAGTGGCTCAGTGCTTGGCTTACCAGCAGGCGGCCGCCCTCGTCAAGGGCTGGATTACAGTCCGTGATCATCCTAAAAATGTTCATCAGGGAGTGATGGCGGATCTCCATACGATGCGGCTCTCCCTGGAGCATGTGTGGGGTGATGCCGACCCATTTGCAAACAACAACTTTCCGTCCCATGAGGTTGAGGTCAACAACCTCGTTGATCAGGGCCTGCAGAGCCTCGGGAAGAAACAGCTCGGTAAGGGAGCTGACAAAGTACGCCAAAACATCGAAGAGAGTTTCAGGCAGTTAGGGTACCAAGGCTTCTACAAGCAGCGGGACAACGACATCCACGGGGCGATAAAGCAAATGCGTCAGCAAGTTCGATATCGCATTACTGCCCTGCTGCGCAGTCCGGAGCACGGGCTCCAGTACTCGCTCGAATTCCTGCGAGAGTTGACGAAGATTCTGACGGCTTGGAAACAAGACGCAGCCACCAAATCAGCGTCCAGCACGATCCAGCGTCAGCAATCGCTACGAACGAATTTCTCTGACTCCGTCAACGAGACGCGTAATAGCGAACAGAAGCTGATGTACACGGACAAGGCTTATGAGAGAGATCGCGCAAACGTCGGGGATAATCTTAAGACTTATCTCCGGCTGGTCATCTCCGGTGCCGCGGCAAAGTATGCAGCGCAGTTCTTGGATCTCGCGCTCGTTGAAGTTCAGTCGTTGGAGGCCGATCTGGCTCGCTGGCAGATGCGGATGACCGAAGTGAACGACGGCTTGCGTGCGAAGCTTCAGAATATACTGGACACCTCAGCTCAGGGGACCCACGAGAACGGCAAGGTTATCTTCAATACTCAAAGCCTAGACGCGCTGATCGCCGGGACAGCGCCTGCGGTTATACTGCCAGCCGTCGAAGAGGCGCTAAGGCATAAATTGGGCCAGGAACAGCTGGACCTTCTTGGAATCGGCGGCAACGACGCGTTCTCGACAGCCGGTATATTGTACGAGGCGGCATACCAATGGGTCCTAGGCCCTGCATGTCCGGTCGACTTGAGGACCGTGTCGCTCTATACCAAGTTCGTTGAAGCCTATCCTCGGGAAGAGCAGCGCCAAGACATACTCAAGCAGGCCGAAGCGCTCTCCTCGCCGTTCCTGCGCTTTTCTCCTGAACAATTGAATATTGGTGGTGTACAGCCGACTACGGTCCCAGTTACCGTCATTCCTAGTGATCCTGGAAGGATGGTCGGCAACCAGACAGCGCAGTCGCTCGTCCAGAAGGACCTTCAGGCAGTGCAGCGCCAACTGGCTCAACACGGCGACGACCCTGAGCGGATTGTCTTTCTTCAGGAGTGCCAGATTTTCCCGTTGCGATACATCGAACTTCTCAAAGAACTCAAGAAGATGTACGACGACTACCAACCCCACATAGCCCTCCACATCGACAAACGTGAGTCGCCAGAACTCTACGAACTCTACGCGCTCACGGCTGAAGACCGACGCCAGATGGCCGAGGAGCAGAGGCAAGTCGACACTGCAGAGGAGGTATTTCTTTTGGCTCGCGTCCAGCAGTGGCTAGTGGGCGTTGCGAATCCAAGGAGCGAGGTGGAGGAGATCCGATACGAGTTCAAAGAACCCGGCCTGCCGGGCACCACCTCGATCCTGCTCGGAAAAGGCTGGGAGGAGGCCTCCCTGTGGTTCATGACCGGCGATAAAGCAGCAGGAACCGAGGAGCCGAACATGCGCAAGGCAAGATCGCGGCTTTCGGAACAAGCGCGCCAGTATCGACGCGGTATTGCGGGCGATGCACAGGCCCAAAGAGACTTAGCCTCTCGGTTCGAGGCGTACTTGGTTGGGTCGTCCGATGCCTACGAGAGGGGCATTCGAGATCCTCGCTATGAACGGGACATGGCGATCATCAGACGGATACTCACCGGGTCGGCCGAAAATCCCAAGGGGGTGGTATGAGATTACTGAAAAAGGTTTTGTACACATCCTGTTCCGGGGACTTGGACAAAGAATGTGACAATTTCTTACAGCGGAAGCAACTGCCCGAATTCAAGAGAAACTGCCCATCCTGCGGGTCCAAGACCAAAGAAGTCCTTGGAGTGAACCATATTGGCATAGCATCCCTTTTGGTCTTGTTTTTCATCGCTGCTGGGGCCGTCTATTGGCAAATCCATCGTGTCAGGAGCACGGCTGTCGACTTGGTCCAGCAGGCGACGAGTCAAGCGGTATTTGCCATCCGAGAGTCCAAGTCAGGCCCAAAGGGAACAGATCCAGATGCGAAACCTGCACTGTCATCCAGTCAGCCAACACCTTGTGGCCTAAGGCCAGTGAACCAGCCCGATGTGAACCGCTTGCTCACCTACCTGAAACAAGGCATGAATTACGCCACGCAGCATCGGTACGACCTCGCGTTGAATGAGTTCGAACAGGTCCGGCAAATTGATCCCAACTTTCTCGCGATGCACGAGGACATCGCGGCTGCGCAACTGAAGTTGAAGAAGTTCCCGGATGCCGAGAACCATTTGGAGGAAGAACTGAAGTTGATCGGGTGCCTCGATCAGATGAACGACACGGACCTGCCGAAGTTCGCCTACATGCTCGAAGTGGGACAGGAAGGCGGCAGCAATTCGAATTTGGCGCGGGCACTGGCGATGCGAAAGCGGATCAAACAGGCGCGTGGTGCCGCGCACTATAACTTGGCGTGTATCCGGTCGCACCAAGGGATTACGGAACAAGCATTAGCTGAACTTCGGCAGGCCGTGGAGAACGGGTTTTCCGATGTTTCAGCTCTGCGCCGAGATCCAGACCTGGCGAATGTGCGCTCCGCCCGAGGCTTTCAAGAAGTGTTGGACGCTGCCGCAACCAACAGGGAGACACCTTGATGGAGAGTGTGAAGGCTTGTTGCGGGAGGTCATTAGAGATGCGAAGGGTGGCCGAGGTGTACTCCGCACCCTCAGCCTGCAGTCAAACACCTCGTAGAGAAAGAGAAGAGCGCCTGCCAGGCGCCGATGATGGTGCCGGAGGCGCGCAGAAAGTGACATGGTAAATCGGAATCCGGTTCAGTAGGAGAAAGGCAGATAATATGAGAAGAACGATCTTCGTAGCCGCCCTAGTAGCGGCAGGCGCCATGTTCGCGGGAGATGCGGCCGCTCAGACAGGAGCCAAAGCACTTTTCCTGGACCCCACGAGCGGCAGTGGAGTTGCACCGGTCAATACAGCGAGTTCCAACGCTAAGAAACCGGCCGCAGTCCGAAAGCCGGCGGAGCCGACGCCCCTGGCGGTCAACGCCGGCTTGATGTATTACATCGAGCGCCAGGGCCCGGATGACCGTGTGGATCGCGTGAATCCGACCACGATATTCCATAGCGGGGACAAGATTCGCCTCCAACTTAAGAGCAATGTCGCCGGGCGGCTCGTCATCGCTCAACGCAACGCCGATGGCACTTCGGGTGTTCTCTTCCCCGACGGCCGCGTGAATGGCGGCGACAACCGAATACAGGCAAACATGGTAGCCGCGCTGCCCTCTTGGGGTGCGTGGTTCAAGTTTGACAACAACCCGGGCGAAGAGCGTCTCCTGGTGATGTTGACGCCAGAAGGCAGCAATGTCCAACCAGGAGCCGTGCCCACTGAGCCTTTGCGCCCGTGGGATGACAAGCGTACGCAGGGTGTCACTCTGCTTGCCCAGGCCCAACGTGGGAGCAAGGCGTTGGTTATCGAAGTGGATGAATCCAAGGATTCCGCTGCAACATATATCGTCCAACCGGCGGGAAAGGTCGTGTCTCAGGGCGTTATTACCGCCGAGATCGTCTTGGTTCACCGCTAAGCGAGGCGATGTTGGTATCCCAAAGATTGAAGCGAGAAGAGCAGGGCCTTGCTTGTCGACGTAACTGGCACCTCCATACCGCCCATGAGCCGGACGCCTCGCCGCGAGCCGCGTCCGCGTTGCGAATGATCGATATCGAAAGAGCGTCAGGTACTGCCAGGGCCGATTCGTCGTCCAAAAGGAAATAAACCGCCAAGTACCGCTATGACGAAACATCTACTGCTTCTATTTGTTGGACTCGCGGGTCTCCGGTCGTCCGTCTGTCCAGCTCAATCTCAGTCCGCGGTCCGCGGTATGGTAGTCGAAACTGCCGCGCCATCCCGCCGAGCCCTAATTATCGGCAACGCGAACTATGCAGGGTCTGTACCGCTCCAGAACACGATCAACGACGCTCGGGCCGTAACCAACACACTCGGCGACCTTGGGTTTCAGGTCCAAAGCGGAGAGAACCTGGACGGCATTGCTCTTGACCGTGCGATTAACACCTTCGTGGAGGGAATAAATGCCGGCGATGTCGCTCTGTTTTATTACTCTGGCCATGGGATGGAACTTAGCCGCGAAAACTACCTTATTCCAGTGGACTTCCGGGCGCGGGACGAAGCCGAGGCCAAGCACCAATCCTACTCCGCTAGCCTTCTGCTTGAAAGACTGGAGGCACGGAAACCGTGGCTCACTATCATAATCTTAGACGCCTGCAGAAATAACCCCTTTCGGGGCGCACGTGGGGGCGGCGGTCTCGCGGCTATGGACGCAGGCGCTGGCGTATATGTGGCTTTTTCTACAGCTCCCGGTCGTACTGCTAGTGACAACCCGGGAGGGAAGAACGGGTTGTTTACGGGCCATTTGATAGAAGCTCTCGCGAAGCCCGGCTTGACTCTACACGACGTCTTCGACGAAGTTGGGACGAAAGTCGTCGCCGATTCCGGTGGGAGTCAGATACCCTGGTCTACCAACACACCTATTGGGCGTTTCGTGTTCCGCGACATCGCCGAGCAGTTGAAGAAAGCCGAGGCGGACCGGGTGCGGATTCAGTTGGACATCGCGCAGGCACAGCACGAGGTTGATCGCCTCAACCAACTCGATGAGCAAAGCAGGGTGGCCAAGAACCGAGACGAAGCTCTTCAAGCCGAAGCACGGCTGCATTCTCTGCGCCTTGAAGAAGAAAGGAAGAGAGCCGACATCAAACGGTGGGAGCAACTGGATCGCGAGCGCAGAAAGATTGAGGATTTCGCCAAGGAACAGGATGCGATCGAGAGGATGCGGAGAGACGGCGAGGTTCGACAGCTTGCCGACCTACGTAGCCGCGTGGTAGCACTTCGTTCCTCTGTGAATACAACCTCTAGGCAGCCCGAGACAGTGGATGCCGCCTTTGCAGAGTGGCGCTCGATAAATGCCCAGATCCTGGGGATCGAGGCTGAATCTCGACAGATGTGTGAAAAAGCAGTTGCAGACGCGGAATCGGCCTACAAAGAACTTCTCTCACAACTGGCTCTTTCAAAACCGACCAGGGATACCTTCGAGACAAGCCGAGAGTTCCAGAACCGGCTCACCAAGTATGAAGAGCACATGAAGGAGGTTGAGACACGTCGACCGGATATCGCAAGTGTTCATAAAACATATGAGACCGAGATGGGTAAGACAGTAGAGCCTTACAAGGTACGTCTCGCAGTTATCGAAGGGGCTTACTATCCCATAAAGGATCGCTCCGCCTTGGTGTGGAGATACTACGATCCGGATCACTCGGCACTTTGGATGACTCTCGGCGGCACACTTCTGATTTGCGCAGTCTTCCCGGCCGATGCCAGGATTGCGAACGCTAGCATGGACCTTCTCTGGATGGAGAGTCGCGTTCGATTCAGTCATTCGGCCACGGAACCATATGATTACTTGGTAGGGCACCCAGCGTTTTTGAGGCGCGGAGCTTGCGCAACGAATGATGACGTTATCACATTTCTTACAGGTCTTCTTGAAAAGAACGAGCTCATGGCTTTCCGCCAGCTCGTTGATTTCGCATTGAAGATTGGTACAGAGTTCGTTTTCAAGATACAGCTAGGTTTTTACCCCTCTTCCCGTCTTGGCCCGTTTTCCCAAGGAGTTGGGGTGACCGTTGCGCTTGTGACAGTGAGCAAGACAGCCGTTTCATTGGCAGTGCCGTTCTCGTCTAACTTTGAGTTTACGGTGTCGCCTGACAAGATTCTCGAGCTAGACGACCAACTACTACAGGCTACGCGCATCCACCTGAAGGTAGCTGTCAAGAACACAAAGGGCCACAAAGAAGACAAGAAGGATGTTTACCTTCTCAACCCTGGTGCGGATAGTACATCCCGTCTCGAGGACGGCAAATACGTCTATTTTGTTGATTGTAAAGGGTGCGACGATTCGATGAAGGTCCTGTTCGCTCTGCTGGAGAGCGTTCGCGGGACGGGATGGAGAAACTGAAGTAAGCCGCCAAGTGCTGGTATGACTAAAAACCTACTGATTCTATTCGCTGGAACGTTGAGTTTCTTTCCGGCCGTCTGGCTAGCTCGGTCACAACCGGCCGTTCGCGGTATCGTAGTCGAAGCTGCTGCGCCTCGTCGCCATGCACTTGTAATCGGTAATGCGAACTATGCCGGGGCTGCACCTCTCCAGAACACGATCAACGACGCACGGGCTGTGACCACTACATTTGGTGACCTTGGCTTCCAGGTCCAGAGCGGCGAGAACCTGGACGCAATTGCCCTCGACCGTGCCATTAACACTTTTGTCGAAGGAATCGGTGCTGGCGATGTTGCTCTGTTTTATTACTCCGGCCACGGAATGGAGCTTAGCGGCGAGAACTACCTGATTCCAGTGGACTTCCGAGCGCGAGACGAAGCCGAGGCCAAGCACCAGTCCTATTCCGCTAACGTTCTGCTTGAAAAATTGGACGCCCGCAAACCCCGGCTGACCATCATCATTCTCGACGCGTGCAGGAATAACCCCTTCCGCGGTACTCGCGGTGGTGGTGGCGGACTTGCGTACATGCAAGCTGGCGCAGGTGTCTACATCGCTTTTGCCACCAAGCCAGGTCAGACAGCCAGCGACAATCCCGGTGGAAAGAACGGACTGTTCACTGGCCAGTTGATTGAAGTACTTGCCAAGCCCGACATGGACCTCAATCAGGTATTTGACGAAGTCAGGGCCAGGGTGAGCGGGGCTTCGGCAGGGGCGCAATTGCCCTTCGCGACAACGAGCGTAATCGGTCGTTTTGTATTTCGCGATATGGCCGATCAGTTGAGGAAAGCCCAGTCAGAGCGGACCCAAATCGAATCGGAGATCGTTCGGACCCAGCAAGAGGTTGATCGCCTCAACCAAATAGATCAGCAAAGCAAGGCCGCCAAGGACCGGGGCGCAGCTCTTCAAGCCGAAGCACGGCTGCGTTCTCTGCGACTTGACGAAGACAGGAAGAGCGCCGACATCAAACGGTGGGAAGAACTGGACCGCGAACGTAAAAAGATTGAGGAGGCCAACCAGGAACAGGATGCGATTGAGGGTCGGCGGAGACAGGGTGAGACTCGACGGCTTGCCGACTTACGCGAGCGCGTGGCGGCACTCCGTTCCTCCGTGAATACGAATCCGGGGCAACCCCAGACTGTGGATGCCGCCCTTGCGGAATGGCGCTCGATACATGCCCAGATCCTAGGGATCGAGGCTGAATCTCGACAGATGTCTCAAAAAGCAGTTGCAGACGCGGGATCGTCGTACAACGAACTTATCGCAAAAGTTGCCGGAGCAAAACCGGCAAAGGACCCCTTCGAGACGAGCCAAGATTTCCAGAGCCGGCTCACCAAGTATGAAGAGCAAATGAAGCAGATTGAGACTCGGCGTCAAACGGAGATCGCAAGTGTGCATAATAACTATGAGACCGAGATGGGTAAGGCAGCAGGGCCCTACAAGGAACGCCAAGCGCTAGTCGAACGTAGTTACTATCCGATAGAGGATCGATCCGCCTTGGCGTGGAGACACTACGACCCGGATCAGTCTGCACTTTGGATGGCTCTCGGTGACACACTCCTGCTTTGCCACGTTCCTCCGGCCGATGCCAGGACTGCGAGCTCGAGTCGAGACCTTCTCAGGATCGAAGGCCGCTTCCGATTTAGTGCTTCGGGCGCAGAACCAGACAACTTCTCCGTTGGCCACCCAGCGTTCGCAGAGCGAAGAACTTGTGAGAAGATAAATACCGACCGATTTGTTACAGAACTTAACGGTTTGCTTGAGAGAAGCGACTTCGTGGCCTTTCGCAAGCAGGCTGACTTTGCACTTGATGTTGGGGCTAACACTCTTCTAAAGGTCAAACTCCTCCATCACCATGCAACCGGTTTTCATGAGTTCGTGATCGTCGTCGGGCGTGCCGGCCTGTATTTAGAGCCGCAAACGCAGCCCTGCACTTTTTCGGCTGGGTTCCTCGCATCTGATCGCATACAGGAAGTGACGATCGATCATCAAGGTTCTTCCGGCGTGCTGCTTCACATCACCGTGGCTGCCGGGAAGAATTTCGACAAGAATGCCCAGTTGAACTTTTCTGTCCTTGGTTCAAGTATTTCCCCGGAGACGGAGACCAAAACGTCGCGGTTTGGTACGGTGACCACCACACATGACAGAGTACAATCGCCTTCCGGCGCGAAAGAGACGCTCTCTGCTATCGCTTGGCTGATAGCCCGGACTTGGCCCAAGAATGCGCCGGCGCAAAAGTAGCATCGCCCCATGAAACGGAGAAAAGAAGTGCATGACGAAGACGAAGATCGAGCGGTAAGGGCACCTGGAGAAGGCGTCCGGCAAACAGGCGCTGAGCTACCAATGCACCCGGACGTAGCCCGCGCATACATCGAGCAAAGAGCGCACGCGTTTCTGGGGCGAGTCCTATCGGTACTTAGGGCGAAGCGGGAATTGGCGAACAGAGAACAAAAAGGGCTGGCTGATTCGGGCGAGTGTACTGCAACTCCAGACACCAAGGGTGCGTCCCATGAATAGTTCCGGGCCAAAAAATGCACCTCAGCAAGAGTAGCACCGCCCACCGAATGGAGAAAGAAATGCGTGACGAGGACGAGGATCGAACGGTCGGGGCACCGGGAGAAGGCGTCCGGCAAACGGGCGCTGAGTTACCAATGCACGCGGATGTCGCCCGGGCGTGTATCGAGCAAAGCGCGCGCGCGCTTGTCGAGCGAGTCGTAGCGTTTCTTAAGGCGAAGCGGGAATTAGCGAACAGAGAACAAGAAGGACTGGCTGATTCGGGCGAATGTACTCCAGGCCGCGACACCAAGGGTGAGCCCCTTGAATAGTTTGGCGCTAAATGCGAGCATCGGTCCCTCCTCACAACAACCTCGACCTCATCTCTCCGTTTTCGTCCTGCTTCCTCCCCCCGCCAGCTCTCCCTCCCACCTCCACACCCCGTCGTCCCCACTCACTCCCCGCGGACAAACCTTCTTCGCCCCCCACAGCGCCAGCGCCACCGCCAGCACCAAATCGTCATGCTCCCCCTCCCGCCACGCTCCAAACTGCTCGTGCCCCCTCGCCGTCTGCGTTACCCGCATCGCCGTCATCTCCTCCACCAGCGCCCTCCCGAACGCCATCTTACTCGCGATCTGTAACCCGCCCCGTTGCATCAGGATCTGCAAACCCACAATCAGGTCTCGCTTCGGCACGTGGTAATACCCGTCGCTGTAACTCTCCGTGTGCCCCGACGTAATCACCGCCGGCAGCATGCAACAATCCAGGTCCGCCTGCCGCAGTAAGTCCACCACCGGCCTTCCCGTTCCCGTAGCATCTACCATCAGGTAACATTGCTTACTAAGTTCCCCGGACCTGGTTACTTCTCTCACTCGTTCCACCACTTCCGGATACGGAGTCCCCAGCGGAATCCTCTCCAGGTAGCGTAACTGCATCGCCGCCATCTTCCGGTACGCGTACATCACCGCGTCCCATTCCCCGGTCAGTTCCTTCCTCTCCAACACTGCCAGCGCCGAGGGATCGTGGGCCTGCCCCAGATCCAGACCCACAAAAAACCTGGCGATGCTCATCCCGACCCTTTACCGGATCACCAGCGGCTTCACTTCGTCCCTCATCGCCGCTTCGATCAGGTCCCGGTCGAATATCCCGTTCACCGAGTCCACGAACTCGCACAGGTACTCCTGCCGGAACCATAGGTCTCCCAAAACGTTTCTCTCTTCTTCCAGATATGCCCTCGAAATCCGCGGGCACTCCTCCGCCGTCACCCGCACCCGCGTCCACTCCCGGCCCCCGTGCTCCCACGCTTCGTAAAAGAATCCCCGCTTCCCGCACGGCGTGCTCATCAGCCACAGCCCTCCCTCGCTCACCGCCAGCATCGGCCGGATCGCCCGGTACACGTCGTCGCTCACCCGCGACGCCTCGTCTATCAGCAATAGCGCCACCGACGAAAAGCCGCGGATCGTCGTCTCGTTTTCCGGCAACCCCACAATCCGCGCACCGTTGGCGAACTCCAGCGAGATCTCGTTCTGCCCGTCTCCCTTCGTACGGATCCCCAGCCGTTTCGCGAACTCCTCCGCCTTTCGCACCAATTCGGCGCTCTGCCGCCCGCTCGGACTCGCCACCAGCGTCAGGCTCTCCTCCCCGGTGTACGCCTGGTGTACCGCTTTCGCCGCCGCGATGGTCGATTTGCCCCACTGCCGGGTGCAGTTCAGAATGCCCCGAACGCTCCCCGAAACCAGCACACGCTCCTGCGCCCCGTCTGGCTCGAAGCCCAGTTTCTCCCGCACCCACGCCGCCGCATCCAACCCTTCCCTGTCGTTCTCTTGCCCAGGTTCTATGACAAGCCCTGGCTGCGGCGTGGCGCCCCCCGGTTTTCTCACCCTTGGTGTATAGTCCATCCTGCTTTCACGCTATCACGCGAGCTCTTGGAAAAAGGCCCGATTACCCGAAATCGAAACCCGGTCACGCCCGTTCCCGGCTATGATTTCGTTCTTGTGAATAGAGGTTAGCCCGGATCCGCCAAATAACTGGATTTTTCCCCTGTATCGTGTGATTGGATATATGAGTTCTCTACGACGAACCCTCTCTTCGCGCGCCAACGGGTGTCTCTCCCGTGGCCCCGCCACCC
>JAIQFL010000210.1 GCA_020073365.1 Terriglobia bacterium
TCCCTTCCGAGCCTTGGCCTTCGTCGCCGGTGGGCAGGCCGTCGGTGTAGGACAGGAGCAGCCGCATCGCCTGTACGTCGCCGGCGTAGCACAATTCGCAGAGTTTCTCGGCAAACCGCTGCCGATCGACCGTCTGGCGCAGTAGTGCGCCCAATTCATCTCCAAACCGCGGGCGCCCACGCGGGTTGCCGGTGTGGCCTTTTTGCCATGAGGTGTTCGTTACTGGCATGGTCGCCCCCTGGGGATGAAACGATCTGGCCTTGTGATTTCGTGCGTTCGAAATGTGTCTGGCTTGGCCGCCCAGGCTGGACGGACGACTTCGACTCACCGGCATGTCGTTCAGCCAGAATGGGTTTCACGATGCTGCCGGCGATTTGAGCAACTTGGGCATCCGAGTGGGTTCTCGGATTCTTCGCGATTGGGATCAACCCACAGGGGGGCCAAAGCTCGATGCGCTGGGCTATGGGCTGCGTGTCGGTCATGCGGGGGACCTCTCGCCGGAGTCGGTCTCGAAATGGCCGTACTCACCCCGAAAGATCAACGGGATCGTTGGGGTATCACCATTGCGCTGCTTGGCGATCGATAGCTCTGCCACCATGCGAAGGGATTCGTTTCCGCGATCATAATAGCCCGGCCGGAACAGGAACCCAATGATGTCGGCATGATTCTCAAGTTCACCGGAGTCGCGAAGATCGCCCATATTGGGCCGTTTGTCCAGACGTGTCTCGGTTGCCCGGCTAAGCTGGGAGAGGACCAAGAGCGGAATGTCGAGCTCGCCGGCCATCTCCTTCAACTGACGGCAGACGTCCCCTAGTTCCTGGTTTCGGTTCTGGTGATAGGCGCTGCCACGAATTAACCCGATGTAATCAATTGCAGCGATCTCCAGCTTGCCTTTCCGTTTGAGCCTCTCGGCGTGGCAGCGAATGGCGAGGACCGTCTTGCCCGATGCTTGCACAATACGTATGGGAAGCTCGCGAAGGGTAGCCAGAGAGTCCAATGCTGCCCGACGCTCGTTTGCACTCAATTGGCCCCGCTGGATGTCTTTGTAGGTAATTCTCGCCATCCGCGATATCAGACGAACCACGATGGAATCGCAGGTCATTTCATAGGAGTAGAAAACCGCCGGAACGCCACGCACTGCGGAGTGGTAGAGCGCGTTGAGCGCGAAGGCAGTCTTGCCCATGGAAGGCCGCCCGGCAATCAGCGCCAGTTCACCCTTCTGCCAACCGCCTGTATAGTAATCGAATTCACGCCACGGAGTCGCAATTCCTATACGCGGTGCCAGGAATGCATCGACGCCACCCGCGCGTTCCACGATGCTCGCAATGTCCTCGGCGATAGTCTCCGCGGCACCGCCCTGCGCCTCTTGCAAGACCGTAACTGCGCGCTATGTCAGCTCGTTCAGCGGCAAGGTGAGGCCTGCGGCCTGGTGCATGATGTCTCGGCTGCGAAATATCAGTTCCCGTCGCCGGGCGAGATCCTTCGCCTTTCGAAGCATTCGGTCCAGCGCCCATGCCGCGCTACTGAAGTCGGCCAGCGCCGCCAGTGTGATCGGCTCGTGACGCGCCTGCATGTCACCGTAAACCGCGGTCCACGTCAGGGGCTCGCCGGAGTCCGCCAGTCGGCAAAGAGACCTGAACATTCGGCGGTGGTCCTCGATCGCGAAGTCGGAATCGCCCATCACGGCTCGCACCTCTGAGAGCAGAGCGGTGTCCTCCACGAAACAAGATCCGAGGATTTCGCGCTCAAGTTGCTCATCGACGGGCAATGCCGGATCCCTATAGTCAGCTCGCCTCTGCATACGATACCTCCCGAATCTTCTCGCAGAGTTCTGACGGCCGAGTTTTCCCTTCAGGCATGCTGTTCACAAGCGCCGCTTGCGCGCGGTCGCGCTCGCGAAGCAATTCCCCTTCCCAACTCCGCCGTTCGCGGTCGGCGGCCTGCTTTTCTGGTGTAGCCAAGTTCTCGGGCGGCTTGTAGCCGGGGGACGCTTCGGCACTGGAAGCGGGAGCTTCCTCCCAGCGCTTCATTGTGGGCGCAAGCCAATTGCTCAAACCCTTCGCGTACCGGCCGCCGTCCTTTTGCCATTGCTCGGAGGCGCAATGGGCGATGTGGTTGGCATTGATGCGCCTCAAGAGCGGCTCGCATTCGGATGGCGAGGCGGGCTTCAGAATCTTGCCGAGAAGCAGGTTCACTTCCGCCAGAGGACAGCGGCGTACCCTTGGGTGCCGGGTAAATATCGCGGTAGCGTAGGGCTCGACAAGCAGTTCCTTGCCTGCTGACGGAGTACGCCTCGATGTGGTCCGTTTCGCGGCGCCCGCCGGAACGATTGGAAAGAGTTCCCCCGATTCGATTTCGCTCAAAAGGGGTGCCTTACTTCCCTCGGGCGCATTGCTCCCGTTTTCCGGGTTCGATGTTTCCGAATTCCCTACCCCCCCATCGCCTGTTTTAGTGAGTGTTTTAGTGAATGTTTTACCTTCCTTCTTATATGCATTTCGCAAATCTGCGAAATCTACTTCGCAATTCTGCAAAATCTTATTCGCAGAATTGCCAACTCTCGACCCATCTCCATTTCGCAAATCTGCGGAATCTTGACTTCGCAGAATTGCAGAATCATGGTCGGTTTGGATTCCGCAGTTTTGCGAAGGCTCGGCCGCATCTTCGCCTCCCTTCTTTGCGGAATCTGCGAAGCATGGATGGGGTAGGAAAACGCACGCGGTGGGGCCACGATGCCGCACCCTGGCAATGAACTTTTCATCCACCAGTTCCTTCAGCCAATGATCCACCGCGCTGGCCTTTGCGTTCATCGCGGCGGCCATTTCTCCACGCTCGGGCGTGCAGAACCCGCCTGCCTTGCGGCCGCGAAACAGCGCTAGCCGACCATAAAGGCACTTTGCACCCCATGAAAGGTTCCGATACCGAAGGACTTCGATAGGGATGTGGATTGCCAGTAAACCGTAGGGATTGAAGCCTGCCCCACCCGCGCCGCGACCGTTGTTCGGACCGCTAAGCATGGACACCTCCGCGATCGGATACTGCG
Source organism: Terriglobia bacterium (assembly GCA_020073365.1). Lineage (GTDB taxonomy): Bacteria > Acidobacteriota > Terriglobia > Bryobacterales > Bryobacteraceae > JAIQFL01. Next base: position 3,041 of record JAIQFL010000210.1, read on the forward strand.
GCGCAAAGGATGTCCAAGTCCTGGAGGGAGTTTAGGCTGGTCTGGCTGAGGAAAGTTCGAATTGGTTCCGGACTGGCGACCCACCGGTCCGGGCACTCGGCGGTCAGTTGTGGCGTCGTCTCGTAGGCGCCGAGATCAGTCTGCCCGATCCGGTAGCTCCCCATGAAACAGCGCTCGCGGTGGGTCGCTCCGTAGGCCGTGTCGCCGCCTATCTGTTTGACGGTCCGGACGATGTAACAATAGTCGTGCGGTGTTCTGCACCAAATAGCTGTGACCTGATGCCCCGATGGCGATAACCGTGTTGGCCACATTTAGGGTCGTCTCCGATGGATGCCCACACGGGTTTCGGGTGGGGGTATTGATGCGGAACATCCCGCGAAGGTGCGGACCATCATCACTCCGGCCCAAGGATTTCCAGCAATATGCCGCCAGTTCAGTCCTTGAGCCTGAAGCTGCTTGTTTTTCGTTTTTGGATCGTGTAGACTTCCCCTAGCCGATTGCTCGTAGGCCATAGGTTGTCCTTTTGATAGTTCACGAAGCGCCGCTGATGACGGCGCTTTTCGTGTCTCTGGGGACTTTCTGGGGAATCCAATATTCGCTATCCGAGCGTTACTGCGATTACTGCTTTTACCCGGGTCACGATCAGTAAATCTGTTTTTTCGGTGGGTCTATGTGGTCAGGATTCACCGCGTTGAACGCCAAAGTTCTCTATTATCAATCGCGGTCTAACTTCCCAAGCCGGACGTCGCGGCTGATGCGAAGCAGTGAGGGGATGTTTTCCTACTTCAGCTTCGCGGTGTAACCGCCGAAGAATTCTCCGAATCTCCGAGAGCGTGGAGACTGTGGTCGGGCAGAGCCCAAACGGGATCGAGCACCAACTCCGGCTGGCTAAGGTATCTGGGGACCGGGGAGCCCTCGACGGGATCGGTGAAGAGAGAAGAAATCGTGAACCAGAAGAGGCCCGCCCGCTTGGAGGGTCCGCAGACCAACGGATGATTCGTCAGTTCCATGAGTTTTCTAGCCCTAGCTTCATCGGTTGTTTCGACTAGCACCGCCCTGACCGGGTGAATGCCGAAGGCTTCGCGGTGCCTTTGCTGCTTCTTGATGAGGTAGTAGTAGCCACGGAACTTCTTCAGCATATCCGTCGTGACCATGGTTCCACGGTCCGCTTCGTAGAAGAAGTGGCTGAGTTGCCGGTCTGGCGGCCGTTCAAGGAAGCGGAGAGTGAACATCGCATCGGGCTCCACGGGCAGTCGCTCGGTCTCATCAACCTCCTGCCAAAAGTGCTCGCCACCCTGCCTGGAGGATTTGATCTTGGGCACATCCACCTTGTGGCCGGCAATCTGGCCGCCCTGACACCACGACTCAAGCACGATCTTACCTCTGGATTTCCGGCACGCCATTTCAATCATGAAGTGCATGCGGGATATCATCAGGCCGTGGTTTAAGAAGCCTAGTTGCATGTGCTGGCCACGAGCAGCGGCGCCGGCATAGTCCTTTTCGCGGTGGCTGCGAATCTCTTCGAGCATCTGCGGGTGGATCTCAAGCCCACGGCGCTCGGCCAGCAGGTCCAGCGCCCCGTTGTGGTCCAGGTAATAATGGAACTCGCTTTGCCAACGGAAACCGGGAAAAGCCCACCGGTTGATGAGTTCCCGTTCCCACAGCCGGCGCAAGCGGCGGTGGGTGACATCCTCGTTGCCACCGGCGAGGCGTGCGATTTGCGCAGCCGAAGCAAAACGGTACCGCAAGACGGCATCGAGGATATCGAGGTCCCGGTCGGTGACATAGCCGGGGCGCCCAGGAGCAGGGCGAATGAATTTTGAGAATTTTTGCATTGCCATAAAGAGCACCTCCATTTCCCGCCGGTCACCCTGACCGGCCGGGTTGTTCCGGATCGTTGGCGGGCGATCCCTCCGCCTCGGCATCGGAACGCGCACCGCCGGTCAAGCGGGCATTCGTCCGCCGTCCGGCCCGGTCCATCTTCCCGTCCGGCTGCGGCGCCTCCGCCTGGCGATCCAGGTCGGAAAGCAACACTGAGGTCTCGGCGAGCCGACTGATGAGATCGGCCGGGGTTGAAAAGTGAATGACCAGCTCTCCGCGGCGGACGTATACCTGCAGCGGCAGCGCATCAATGATCTGTGAAATGTTCATCGTCTTTACCCCAAATAGAGCTTCTCTCTGTGCCGTATCAAAACCGTACCAAAACCCATCGTTTTGATACGGCATGGGTTATCCACTGAGCGAAAGCAGACTGAAAAAGGTTTGCTCGGTTTCGCGGCGCCGAACAGCCGATTAGCAGGACGATCTTCAGCGCCGCGAACACCGAGTAAACCTTTTTCAGTCTCCCGAATCGTTCTCGTTGATGGCCGCTACGGCTGCTGGCCCCCGACCGGATGCGCGCGATCTTTTGCCGGTACCCTTCCTGCTGATTTCGACGACTTTCATCTGACGCCGGAGAACAGAGACCGGCACGCGGCCTTTGCCGACACGTTGCTGGATCAGGCGCAGGTGGCGATCCTGTTCGATGGGATCGAGTCGCCGTACCTCGGCAAGGATTGGATCGAGCAATCGCCCGAGGTCAGCTTCCGGAGTCTCCGCCGAGAGTTCGCCAATGGCCAACTCCACCGGCGTTTGCGCGGCTTCCAGAATGGCTTCGAAGTCTGCCGCCGTCTTTCCTGACGCAAAGAACTCGTTGACGTCGATCTTGGCGTCAGCCAGCAGCGCTTCGGCCTCCAGTGGAAGACTCTTGGCATCGTCAGACGCACCCACGCCGAACTGTTCCCGCAGTTGGCGGCGTGCTTCCTGCTGCTTTTCTCCGAGGGGAAGAATGGCGAGCGTGGTGAGAATGCCATGCTCAGCGAGGATGCGTGCTGTGCGCAACGCGCCGGTCATGCCGGCTTTCGACACTTCGTTGTCCTGGCAGATGAAGACCGTCTTCACGCCGGCAAGCTTTGGCAGCAGGCGTTCCCAGTCCGCTTCGCGTATCTGCACGGTGACCGGCGATACCACGGGAAACCCGTGCTCCATGAGCGAAATGCAATCCGTCACACCCTCGGTGATGATGATGCGTTCCGGACGCGTCAACAGGACGTCTTCGTTGTAGAGGACATCGTTGCGGATGCATGGCGCAACGTGGCTGTGGTTGCGGTCATTACGGACGGCCAGCTTCTTGTACTTCGACTTCTCCCAGTCGTGATCCGGCGTCCATGGAGTCCGACGGCCGATCATGAACACCACGCGGCCGCGGCTCCAGTAGGGAAAAACGATCCTTCCATCGAAAGACGGAACGAGCCCATCCTGGGCCGTCGGCCGGAATGCCGCCGCCGCCAGCTCGCGCATCGTGAAGGCGCCAGGACCTTCCATCAGCAAGCGTGCCGCGCCTGGATCGCCGGTGTCGGCGAAGCCGATCTTCAGCCGCTCAATCGTCTCCTGGCCGATCCCGTACTTGTCGCGGAACCAGGTGAGGACTTCAGCATTCCCGATCAGCCGCTGATGGTAGATCTCGGCCAGCGCGGTTAGCGCCTCATGAACGCGAAGCGTCAACTGATGGGCTTCTTCAGCCGCTTCCGGGCTTCCGGAGGCGAGCTTCGACAAGGGTGGCAACCCGGCACGCGCCGCCAGGAAGTCACGAGCCCTAAAGTGGACCCCATTGTCAAGACCATTTTTGGCCCTCAATAAGTTAATGTCCGACGAAGTCCTGGATTTGAGTTCTTGAGGATGGCTGTGGAGGCACGCCCCCAGCAACACCACCTCTCTCTCCCTATTGCCCTGATCTTTTCCTAGCCAGTTGGCTGCTTCCGCGTTGCCAAAGCGCCGCGATCGTTGGCCCCCTCCGGACTGGCCGCGCGTCACCGCGCCGTCATGAACGAACTCGACGAGCTGCAGCACATCGCCGCCAACACCACAGCCGAAGCAGTACCAACCCTGCTTATCGAGCATGATATGTAGGGAGCGATGAGACTGGCTCCGGTGGTTCGGGCAGTCACAGAACAGCGTCTGCCGGGAATCCTGGGCAATGCGGCCGCCGAGCAACTCCCGTGCGACCTCCCCGATGTCCACGTCCGTGATTTGGCGGTAGTACGTGTGGACATCCACCGGGGGCGCGGTCACGGGCGCGCCTCGCCCTGCAGCAGGAACGCGAGGAACGTGTTACGCCGGTCCACCTGGCACTTGCTGGCGCAGTTGTCGATGCCCCAGCGATCGCCGAGGATGATCACGGCATCCTTGGCGCGTGTCACTGCCGTATAGAGCAGGTTGCGGTGATGCATAAAGGAATGCGACTTATGGGCGATCACGACAGCACAGGGGAACTCCGAGCCCTGCACTTTGTGGATGGAGGTCGCATAGGCCAACTGGAGATTGCCAGCGGCGCCGGAGTCTCCGGAGATCTCCACCGGATGGCCGTCGAAGTCGATGGTAAGACTGCCGTCGGCGGCGGTGTCCAGCACGATGCCCATCGCGCCATTCATGACGCCCAACTCATAGTCGTTCTTCATCTGAATCACCTTGTCGCCGGCATACAGGCGTGGCCGGCGCCCAGGCTCCACGTCGGGCACATCGAATCCGCACAACTTCTTCTGAAGCAGGCGCTGCAATTCGATGTTCACCTCGACCGTGCCAAGCGGCTCCTTGTGAATCGGCGTGAGCACCTGGACATCGCGGATCAGGTCGTAGCCAAGGCGTTCATGAAGCACCTCTTCGAAGAGGAGCAGAAGCATGCGGCGCACGTCATCTCTGTCGGTGAACTTGTCGATCACGTACCAGGGGCGGCGCGCGCCCATCTGCACTTCCGCGGTGGCTCGCACTTCGCCTGAGAGAATCGCGGTGGAGTTTTCCTTCAGCACGCCGGCTTGGCGAATGATTCTGGTGAGAACCGTAGTGGGAATCGCACGCGACCGCACCAAGTCCCTGAGGAGGTTGCCGGGGCCCACGGGCGGCAACTGGTTGTGGTCACCGACCAGGACAACGGCGGTGCGCGCACGATCCACCGCCTGGAACAGCCGCCAGGCAAGCTGAACGTCCACCATCGAGACTTCGTCCACAACCAGGATGTCGGCCTCGACCGGATTGAGAGCGTCCTTCGAGTACGTGTTCCCATTGAAGCCGAGAAGCCGATGGATGGTACTTGCCTCATGGCCCACAACCTCTTGAAGCCGCTTCGCCGCCTTGCCGGTGGGCGCCGCAAGAACAACCTTCAACTCCAGCCGCTCCGCGATGGTGGCGATAGTCGAGACCGCGTACGTCTTGCCGCTGCCAGCGCCGCCGGCCATCAGGGAGATGGAAGAACTTAGAGAGTTCTTGACGGCGTCTCTCTGCTCGGGATTGAGTTCGCCACCTTCGGCCTCGATCAACTGCTCCAGGCCGTCGACGGCATGGGGGCTCCGTTGGTGGGCCGTCCGGAGGACTCCCGCAAGTTCCATTTCCATCCGGTGAATCTCCGGATCGGCGACCACAAGACGCTCAAAGGGCTGGCACGTGAGTCGCCCCTCGGAGATCAACACTTCCAGATTCCGCTCGATAACCTCGCGGCTGTCGAGCGTGTCCATCACCAGCAGGGTGTTGGCGCGGTCGAGCAAATCTTCGTACTCGACCCAGCAGTCGCCGTCGTCAAGTGCGGCCAGCACGCAGTAGTGAAGACCGGCGCGAATCCGTGAGGGCAGGTCCTTTGGCGTTCCCATCATGCGCGCGATCTTGTCCACGCGCTTGAAGCCGAAGCCGGCGATCTCCCGCATGAGCACATAGGGATCGTTCTCCAGGATCGGCACCACCTGGCTGCCAAACTTGCCCACCAGCGTCGTCACCTGGTGATGGGTGAGCCCGAAGGCGGCCAGATATGCCATCGCCGCGTTGAAATCGCTGTTGGCGATCCAGATGCGCTGCAAGTCGAGGATGGCATCCAGAGGGACCTTTGCGATTGCCGCCACCGTTTCGGGTTGACCCCGAATGGCGGCGTCGAATCCAACGCCGAAGCGGTCCGCGATGAGCCGGGCCTTCACGGGACCGATCCCTTTCACGTCCGGATGATTCGCCTGGAAGTTCGCCAAGCCGTCCGGGTCCATCTCCAGGTCGTGGCCCATGAACTCGGCCTCGAACTGGCGGCCGTACTTGGGGTGATGAGTCCACTGGCCCTCCAGACGCACTGGAGCGTTCTCCTTCACGGACACCTTGCCCGCGAATTTCACCGCAGCCCCATCCGGTGTCCGAAGGCGGCCGGCGGTGAAAGTAGGTCCGGAGTAGTAGACCGCCTCTACGACGCCTCGGATGCTTGTGCGCTCCACGATCATGTTCCCCACCTCGCGTGCGCGGCGAGCAGGTACGCCTGCACGAAGCTGCAGGCCGCCTGGCGGTTCGAGCAGAAAAACACCGGGACACGGTAATCGAGAATCAGCGACAGCGCGCTCCCGAGAACCGCGTTGGGATGCGCGCCGCCGCGGTAGCGCTTCTGTAGCAGGTCGACAAGGCCGGCCTCAACCACCACGCACGCCGCCCGATAGCCCGCGAGCTTTCGCAGCTCCTCGCTGAACCGCTCCCGGGTGTGGATCACCGTGGAGACGAAATCATCTATCGTTTTTCGCTCCACGGCGACAGATGCCTCGAGTCCCGCAACGGAATAGTCCCCGGCTGGCAGCGCCCGCCGCAGTGTCGCCGCCAACCGAGGATCGAACGAATACTCCAGTTGCTCCCGCGTGTCGATGATGATCGTGGCCTCTTGCCCGTTAGAACGGGACAAGCGCGTCGCCCGCCTCTTTCCGGAACTTCCCCGGCGTCTTGTCGTTCTCGATGCGGCGGTTGAAGAAGATGTTCTCATTGTCGCCCTTGGTCTTCTTGGTCACCTCGAGCTTCACGTCGAGCAGCTTCTTCAGGTGCTTCGGCAGGTCCGACAGCTTGTCGAGGTCGAGCCCGCACAGATGCAGGTCGGTTTTCACGTACTTGAGCGTGTTGTGGGTGATGACGCTGTTGCGCCACATCAGCCGGTTGACGAACTTCGGCGCGATAACCCGCAGCGTCCACTTCAGCATAGGGTTGCCCGTGCTCTGGGCTTCCGCCATCTCCACCTTCTCGACGGTCACCTGGTATTTTCCGTCGGGGACGCTCTCGAATTCGCTGCGCTCCTCGGGCTGCTCGCCGCGGAAGTCGTCGTCAAACTGCGAAAGGTCAATCGAACTGCGTTTACTCATCGGTGCTGCCTCCTGTTGTTTACTTCGTGGCCGAAGCCACGGGTTTGCCGGCGATGGGCTTGAGCGGCGCCACCGCCGTGGTGAATGCGTCCATGAACTTCTTGAAGTCCAGATCGATGGTCTCGGGAAGCCGTCCCGTGCGGTCGCCTGCCTCGTAGTAGAGGCTGGGCTTCGTGCGGATCACGCGCCGGATGTTCTGTGCGCCGTCTTCGCCAGTGGTCACATCCAGATCGCAGAACAGGACCATGTCCACCATGCCGAGCACGATCTTGCGCGCCTTGTCGGGCAGCGTGGGCACGATCCGGGTGTACTTGCCGGTGCGTGTCTCGACCTCGATTTCCTTGGCGTGCGAGACCAGGAACAGGCCGTAAGGCAGAAAAGCCAGCTTCGTCAGCACGCGCTGGAACTCGTTGTTGACGATGGCGTAGCCCTTTCCGTAGGCCAGGTCCGATTCGTGCTCGACCTTGAACTTCCGCAGGATGTATTCCGTGCAGAACTTGTAGGCGTTGTCGATGGTGTCGATGATGGCGGTCTGGAACGGATGTTTCCCCTCGCCGATTTCCGCGCAGGCGTTCAGCAGATCCTCCCAGGACTGGATGGGCGCCTGATAAACGTCAAGGGAGTTCAGGCCCGGCTCCGAAGCGAGGAACAGGGCGCTGTCGGACTGCGAGCAGAACGTGGACTTCCCGATCTTGGCTTGCCCGTAGACAAGCACGGTGAGATCGGCGAGGTATGGCTTGGGTTGCGTTTTGGCGGTTGGCAGAATGGACATTGCTGGTGCTTCTCCTTTTTAGAAAACGGGTTCGGGCGCGTCGCAGGGCAGCACCCGCAGTTCTTCGTTGGGCGCGACGGGCTGGTAGAAGTTGTCGATCACGTTGGGATTGCCGTTGGACCGGCACAACGCGAAATAGGAGCAAGGCCGCTGGTAGTTGAAGCAGAAGGCGGTGTTCTGGCATCCGCGCGTTCGCGCGCCACCTTTGTTCCACCAACGACGCCGCCCGGTTGCGGATCAGGCAACTGACGAAGGTTTTGTAACTACCCCGCGCCGGATCGAACCCGTCTTTACGCTCCAGGTATTTCAGGAACAGTTCCTGTTTCAGGTCCTGGCGGTCGCCGGGCGGCAACCCATGCCGCGCGACCAATTCCCGGACGCGCGCCTTGATGCAGTGGATCGCGTACGCGTCCATTTCCGGCAGTTCGTTTGTATTCATGTTTCCTCCCTGGCCAGGAGGTCCTTGTGGATGGAGCCAACAAAAAAGCGGAGGCCAAGCGGGCTCGCCTTTTTCGGGCGCCACCCACAAGGACCTCCGCTTTGCGGCCAGTCGTTTGTCTGGTGTTCAGGCTGTGTGCTGGACTACGTCACGCGCACATCAGATCCTCCAATTTCATCCGGAACGGAATGCCATGTTTCACTTCGAGGCGCTCGATAGAGCCATCCCCGATGCGGGTAAGCGAGTCCAGCAACTCCGCTACCTGCACCTTGACGGCGAAGTCCTTGATCGCCGTTTCCGGGCGGCGGCCATTCTCCCCGCCGAACATGATTTCCCGGACCACGCGCGGCGGTGGGCTAAATACCGGCTCGCCGCCGCGGATTTCCAACTCCTCGATCGAGCCGAAGTGAATCTCCTGCATCAGCCGAAGCAGGCGCCGGCGGCCTTCCGATAGATCCACGATCCGTGCCGGCATGATCAGATAACCTCCTTTTCGGCAGCACGTTCGGCCCGCATCACCCTACGTTCCGACTCGAGCGCCTCCTGGACGGCGTGCGACGTCGCCCGTCCATTCTTTACCATTGAGACCAGAGCCTTGGTCCTACCGAGCCGCTGTGCCACCCTGGTAACCAAACCAAAGTCACGCCCCGCGTGGCTCTTTGCGATTGCTTTAACCCGATTGAGATTCTCCATGAATGAAGTCACCTGAAGATTGCTATCCCCCACCAGTCTCCCAGTACTCCTATTACTGTCCATCCGTCAATCTATAATCATTGCAGGCATGGTGTCAACATGTTAAGCTGAACACTTGCATGCAAGTACTTGGTATGGAACCCAAAATAAAAAACGTCGTTGTCCGAATTCCCGAGGACCTGCATCTGCCGCTGCGCCGCAAAATCGCGGAAATTGACACCTCCTTCCAGCAGGTCATTCTGGAAGCCCTGGTCGATTGGCTGCATGCCAAGGACGCGGCGGCGGCCAAACGGTGGCTTGCCAGGGTGGAGGCGGCGGCGCGCAAAGCTCGCCAGTTGCCACGTGAGTTGACGCCAGAAACCGGTGATGAAAAGGCGTTGGTCGCTGGCCTCCTGGCGTTCCTTCGCGACTCTCACCGGCCCTACCGGAAGGAGATGGAACGATTGCTGAAGAGCATGTTTGAATTCGACTCCAAGGCGTCGCATTAGGGTATGAATACAAGGCGAACAGACATTTGATTTCCATCGCGAAACTCTCACCGGCCCTACCGGAAGGAGATGGAACGATTGCTGAAGAGCATGTTTGAATTCGACTCCAAGGTGTCGTATCAGGGTATGAATACAAGGCGAAAAAACATTTGATTTCCAATTTGTTTTAGGATAATCTTGTCCTTTGGGGCAAAAAACAATTCGATGTTGGTTTCCCTGTTCCGTCCCGCCCGGATTCCTCAGCCGATCACGGATTCGCGCCTGGCTCAGGCGTATGCGGCCGAGGAGATCCTCACCGCCATGCTTAATGACCTGTACCAGGATTTGCGGGCTGGCGCTGCCAGCCAAACATCCGGCTACGCGATCATAGCGCGTCTGTGCCCGCCGCGAGCGGTTGCACGCGTGCCGCAACACGGTGCATCGCGAGTTGTTTTCCTGGGCGTTCCACGTATTCGCGATCCGGAGCCGATCACGGACCAACGTCTGGAGCAGGCCTTTGCGGCGGAAAGCCTGCTCGACGCCATGCTGGACGATCTGTTCCGGGACCTTGCGGGGGGCGCGGCCGTTGTTTCGCGGGAGTACCAGCTTGTGTGGCGGCACAGGCCAACCCGTGCCGTCAGTCTCGCATTGCAGTGCATCAACTGCTAACACGGGCGCTCCAGGCGCAGCTTGCGCCACGCGGCGCGCTGCCGGTCCCAGAGAGGCTGGCAGGCGATGTTCCGCAATGTTGTTTCGTTGAGCGGAAACCTGCCGGCAGAGACCTTCGGCAGGAACAGGATCTCCTCCTGGATATCGGGCGCGAGGTTCACCAGGTTCATGATCTGGCTCATCCGCGCGCGGGTGACATAGCCGACTCTGGCGAGTTCCGCTTAGTCCAGCACCTCGCTGCGCTCGACCATCCCGAGGCACTTGATGGCCAGCGCCATAAGACGTGTCAGGCGCGGCGTGCTGCCCTCGGGCACTGGAGCCTCGTGTTTCTCGCCGCCACGCGGCCGCTTGGGACCATCAAGCTCGAACTCGACATCGATCGTTCCCGCGAATTCGTTACGATTCATTCCCGTCTTCCTTTTCCGCACTTCGGCACATCTCACGGATGCCCGCCGAGCGGAAACTCACGATCACCTTATTGCTTCTGCCGTCGTAGGCCACTCGCTCCACCAGTGCATGAATGATCCGTGCCTGCTCGCGGGAGTTCAGCGATTCCCACACGGGGCCGAACTGCGCCAATGCCGCCCGGAAGTCGTCTTCGTCCACGCCGCCGGATTGGAGGCCATCCAGCTCCCGGATCAGCTCGGCCCGCCGTGCCTGAGTCCGTCCGATGCGTTCCTGGAGATCCGCCATGCGGTCCGTCACGGTCTGATCCTGGCGTCCAACCATGGAAGCCAACCCACGGATCTCGGCGGCGCAGCCAGCCAACTCCTTCTGCGCCAACTCACGCTCGAGGGTCAAATCGGTAATCCTGCCTCGACGCTGCGTCTCGGCCTTCTTCAACGCCTCGCGCACAATGCGCGGATCGCTGCCAATCTTCCGGATCTGCTGCACCACGGCGGCCTCGATGGCGGGCGCGGAAACCGACTTGGTCTCGCAGTTGGCCCAGCCCCTTTGTTGCGCCTGCACGCAAACGTAATAGCGGTAGCGGCGGGAGCCCTTCACGGTGTACGTGTGGACCATGCCCGCGTCGCAGGAGCCGCACTGGATCAGGCCTTTCAGAAGCGCGCCATAATTGTTCCGCACTTCGACGCCGCCGTTCCGGCTATTCCGCTGGAGAATCTCCTGCACCCGTTCCCAGGTTGCGGCTTCGACGATGGCCTCCTGCTCGCCGTTGTAGATCTGACCCCGGAACTCGACCTTGCCGGTGTAGGTCGCGTTCGTCAGCAGGCGGAACAGCAGGCCCTTGGTGAAAGGCTTGCCGCCGCGAGTCTTGCCTCTCTTCGCCACCCAGTGTTTGGTCCGCCAGCCTCGGCGGTCGATCTCCCGGACCACCGGAAGCAGGGCTTGGTAGTCGAGGTAAAGTTCGAAGATGGTGCGGACGCGGTGGGCTTCGTCCGGGTTGATCACGAGACGCCCGCCGCCCGGATCGATGTCGTAGCCCAACATCGGGTGGCCGCCAATCCACTTGCCTTTACGCCGGGCCGCCCACATCTTGTCGCGGGTTCGTTCAGCGATGATCTCGCGTTCGAACTGGGCAAAGGACAACAGGATATTCAGCGTTAGCCTGCCGAGCGAGTTGGTGGTGTTGAACTGCTGCGTGACCGAAACGAAGCTGACGTTATGCTTCTCGAAGACCTCGATGATGCGGGCGAAGTCGATCAGCGACCGGCTCAACCGATCCACCTTATATACGACCACGCACCGGACCGCACCGGCCTGAATGTCGCTCAGGAGGCGTTGCAACGCGGGGCGGTCCACGTTGCCGCCACTGAAACCGCCATCGTCATAGTGCGCCGGTAGCGCGACAAGTCCTTCGCCGCGCTGGCTCAGGACGAAGGCTTCGGCGGCCTCCCGTTGCGCGTCCAGGGAGTTGAATTCCTGCTCCAGCCCTTCCTCAGTGGACTTGCGGGTGTAGATGGCACACGGGACGCTGCTCGTGGGAACCGGTTGCGGCACGTCGGCCAAGGCGGTGAGGGAGGTGCGTCTACCGTTGCGCAACGGCGGCCTCCTTGGGCGGGACGAGGCCGAAGAAGGCGAAACCGTTCCACCTCGTGCCGGTCACCTCGCGAGCGATCGAGCTGAGCGACTTGTAGAGTTTGCCATCGTACTCGAAGCCAGCGTCACGCACGTCCACGCTGATCCGCCGTCCTTTGTAATCCCGGCTGAGCACCGTGCCCGCCATGGGAAGTCGCGGGTCGCCCGCGGAATCCACGCTCGCAATCGTCGCATAGGTGGCCCGGCTCAGCGGCGCGCCGTCGAAGATGTTCTTCGGCGCGCGAATCCGGAGGTCAGCGTCATTCGCCAGTTCCATCGCACGATGGTGGGCGCGTTCGCTCAAGCCGCCGCCGGCCACTGCCTGCATGCGCCAGGCGATGCGTTTAAAGAGAAACTCCTTGTGGTTCGAACGAGACTCCTCGCCGAAGAGTTCTACGTGCTTCCGTCGGAGCTGGCCCACTGTCAGCCGCCGCAGGTCGTCGATTTCCGTTTTGAGAGCGCGGTTCAAATCATTCTCCTTCTCGGGTGGCGTTAACTGCCAGCCCTATGAGGGCTCGTATCCGGCGCACTATCAAGGCCTTGGACGGGTTCCTGGTTGCGGTCGCGATCCGCCAGCGTCCGCGCGTTGCGCAGCCGCAGACAGCCGGTTGCAAGGATGGAGGCGACCTCTTCGATTACGCTCTGAGACGGGTCTTGCCGGTCTTCCATGCGAATCTCCGTTCCGGGAGACTGAAGCCAGAGGATCGTGGGTGGGCGGCGGAAGGTGCGAGGCGCGCGCGGCGGCGTTGTTGCCTCGGACGGTTCGCTTGGACTACCAAAGCGATCCGCCACCCACAACGACTTCCGCTTTGCGGTCATCCCGCTGTCTGGTGGTTCGATGAGCAGCCGTTAACTGCTCCTACTTGTTATATACCCGGCGCGATGCCCATTTGTAGAGGGCCTCCGGAAAAATATTTTCCGTTGGCGACCGGAAGGCCCCGTGGGATAAACTGAAGGTGGGTGTGACCATGGACCGAGATTTCATCGAACGTCGGGATGCAGGCTTCTACCTGATCGGAAGCCGTGTGCCGATTGACCGCGTCGTTTGGGAGTACCGCAATGGTGAAGATCCTGAAACGATCCAATCGCACTACCCAACTCTCAGTCTGGAACAGGTCAACGGCGCGATCACCTTCTACTTGAACCACAAGGACGAGGTCGAGCAAGTGATGGAGGAACGCAGGCGTCAGGAAGATGCTTACGTTGCGGCGCACCCGGCGCCTCCCCACCTCAAGGAGAAGCTGGATCGCGCGCGGCAGCAAATGCTAGCGCGGCGAGGCTGACGGATGGTCCGATTCCTGGCGGATGCCGACTTGAACTATGCCATCGTCAAAGGTTGCCGGCGCCACGAGCCGGCAATGGATTTTCTCTCTGCGAACGAGGCAAGGCTACAAGGAGTTCCCGACCCCGAAGTCCTTGCGTTAGCCGCGGAGCAGAATCGAATTCTTGTCACCCACGATCTTGAGACCATGCCGGGCCATTTTGGCGAGTTCCTGATGAGGCGAGAGTCCAGTCCTGGCGTGTTTCTGGTGAGCCAGTACGCAGCGATTGGGGAGGTCATCGATGAGCTGGTGCTCGTTTGGGCCGCGTCGGATGCGGAGGAGTGGCAGAATCGGATCGTAAACATTCCGCTGCGATAACTGGGCGACCAGGGTTGCACTCGGCCCATCCGAGTGCAACAGGGCGTTAAATAAGGCCGGGCGCTAAACGGAGAAACGGAGAGTTCGATTCAAAAAAGACGGACTCTCGACTGCAACCGCCAAGGTTGCACTCGGACCCCAGGCAAAACGGCGCGAAACGGAGAAACGGCACGCTCGCGCAAACACGCGCAAGTCCTTGCGGAAATTGGCCAAAAGCGGAGATGCGATAACTGGCCGGAGAGAGTCTTCGCGTAAACGGTTGGGGAGTCCCGGCTCGGGTGGTTTGGAATTGGCTCCTCAGGTAGGACTCGAACCTACAACCCTTCGGTTAACAGCTAAAAGGCAAGTATTTTGCAGGGTTGCTACGGAGTGCGCTCAATTGCTCGTTATCAAGCAGTTGCAAGTATTCCATCAATCACTGGCGCGTGCAGGAATGCTCGCAATTTGTCGTTGTTTTGAGGCAGAGTACCCACAAAAGTCCCCACACTGCGGACCGCCACCTCTCCCTGAGAAATAGCCTCTCCGAATCGTTATCGCTTCTTCCGTGCTTGTCTTGGCGCCATGGTGCGCGGAGACGACATGTACACCTGTGCCGATTATGGTATCCACGTGGTGATGATAATCCGCTTCAGGCACGGTTCACAATTCCGTTTGGATCGGTATCGCAGCATGCCTAGCAAGCGAAACTCGTTTTCTTGATTCGGCTCCCTCATCGGCCGGAAGCCCGGGAGCGTCATGAACACAGACCTGAACACTCCCGGAACAAGCGATATGAGGCCAATTGCTTGAATTCTCTTCGCCGCCCCGCTATCAACGGACGGGGCAAACCTTCTCGGAATTTCGTCCGGGACCTCGGTGATTGCGGGCCGGTGGAGAGACGATTTCTGGGAATGGTGATGTCGGGCTTTATACTCAACGTTTCGCTTCGTCCGTAGGCCGAGTGGGGTCAAAGATTCTCGGAATCTCTGTCAGTTCGTCAGCGCCAAACCATATCTCCTCAAAAGCCTCGCTAACTGTTTGGAATCTTCTGCGAGGGAACAATCCCCAACGATCGCCAAAGCATCTTTTGAACGGTCGAATAGCGCCACGCAAAGCGCGGAATCATCGTGGCGGGATCGATAGAGGATCCCATCGGGCTTGTCACTATGCTCCCAGAGGGCCCGTGACCAAAGCTGCGAGAGCGCATAGTCGCCTCCGGTTGCTAGTTCAGCGGTCACTCCCAATCTCGCGAGGCTCGAACCGTGAACCGGCACGAGTCGCAGATCGCGGCGCACTTCCACAGTCGCGACGGACCGCCCCGCGAGATCACCAAGTGCCAGAATTCTTACGGGCGGATTGCGGAGGAACGTTTCGGCAAAGCACACCTCAAGGGTGGTTCCGAAGTAGCAGACGCGGAATCGCCCAGCAGCGTCGTCAAAGCGATGGATCGGCGGTTGGCCGCGGGCAGGGCCGAACCAAAGCGCATTCCTGGCTCGCGCGTGAATTCGCATCCACCGGGTTCCGGTTGGGACACGACCTAATGGAAGGCGATTCGGCAGGGCAGGTCGCGCTGTCATCCGCCTTACGCTGCCTGTTCTCCAAATGAGGCAGCGATGGCGATTGCCCTTTCGATGCCGCCAGATTTTAACGCTTCGAGGATGGTCTTGCCCCCCAGCGCCGGTGCGGGTGCGAGCAAGGCTGAGAGTTGAGTCCAAGGACTCCGAATCTGAAACGCCCGAAGCACCTCCTCCAGGTTCGGAATCACGCCGGCCGAGGTGAACTGGCAAGCTGGATACAAGTACTCGCCGGATCCGTTCGGTACCGCCAGCAGAGCGTGCCGGATACGGCGTTTATCGACTGCTTGCCGTGTGATGCCAAGAGCGCTCGATACCTGACTGGACGTGAGACCTCCACCGCCGTTGGTCAACAACTCCTGCTTTATGGCTGCTCCCCGCGCCATTGCTTCGACGAACGGATCCACTGCGGAAAGATCGGCATCCAGCGGAGCAAGATCGGACAGCAAAGTTGCGACGCCACCAACATCTGTTGGAGAGGACAAAGCAGACTTCAGGGCCTCCGACGATGCGGAGGAAATCACGCGCTGGAGCATTTTCACGGATCGCTTTAAAAAGGCCTGTGCGAGAGCCTCCCGGGCGTTCTCGGCCGAATGCCCGCCACCCATTGAGGGAAAGGGCCTGTTCTTGGCCTTTGGCAATGCGGCAGTGCTGCGTCTCAACCTCATCAGTTCCTCTCAACCAAAGTTTACCATGTCGTACTTTGGGTGGATCAGACGAGAGCAACCAACGACCAAATCTTCCTGAGCGCGCGCACGCCATTTGTCGCCACTCAGGACCGCCAACAACGCAGCTGAAGGGAAAATAGTCTGGCTAATGGGGCGACAATTCTCGGAAATTCCGGGGGTATCGATCCGCAGCAAACTGATCAACGCTTTGTCTGCCCACCAAATAGTTGATTTTAAAGGAACGTGGGCCCCCGAGTGGATTCGAACCACCGACCTTTTGCTCCGGAGGAAAGCGAATCGTCTCCAAGGCTTCTCTCAGTTCCATCCTGTTCCCGGTCTTTCAACAATTTGGGGAGTGAACTAACCGCTGCGCGGTAGATTCGCGCGCGGCCCCCCTGGCGTGGAGCGAGGCTCCTTGACACACTGGATTAGGTTATTCCCCAATGACCAATCCAACATCCAAGGAGCCATCGCATGTCACCGCTTCGTAAACGCATGATCGAAGATATGCAGTTGCGTAATCTCAGCAAGAGCACC
>JAIQFL010000647.1 GCA_020073365.1 Terriglobia bacterium
GGTTCCATTTTCATTTGATTTCGGACGTCCTCCTTTCGTCGCGGAGGACAAAGACTGAACGGCGTCCTGCAGAGCCTCACGAGCCGGAAGAAAGGAGTGTCATCCACCTGGTCTTGGTGTACCCAATTTCAGGATCATCTTGCATTGGAAACGATTCCTAATTTCAGGATCATCCTTGGATTGGAAAATGCTGCAGCGCCTGGCTGGGCGACCGCGACAACTGCGGCGACCTTTGCCGCGGCTACCAGAAACTGGGGATGGTGGTGGTGGCGCGCGTGGACCCGCACGCCGTCCACGAAGACTTGTACCGTGCACATCCCGAATGGATGGCCGTGGATCCGCAGGGCAACATACGCCACCATACGGTGATGCCGGAGTTTCGCCTGATCTGCTCGCACGGCGGATACAACCGCGAATTCTCCACCGAGGTGATCAAGGAGATCGTAGCCACTCACGGGTGGATGGCGTATTCGCCAACGATGGGCCGATACCGGCGGCTGATGATTCATAAGGGTTAGCAAGTCCTGCCCGGGTGGGATCGCGACCCCAAACACGAGCCGGGTCGATTTCCCAAACCGGCGAAGCACGGCACGTCCTACCATATAATTGAAAGCATGAGCAAGCGCGAACTCATCGCCCGCGAACTGGACCGCCTACCCGAACAGGACCTCGACAGGTTGCTCGCGTTCCTAAGGTCGCTCAAAGAAGCGCACACTGATGCCGCTTTACCAATATTGGCCGCGGAGTCCTCGCTCGCCAAGGATTGGCTCACGCCTGAGGAGGATGCGGCCTGGGCCAATTTGTAAGAGGCGATGTCGTAGTCCTCAACTTCCCGTTTTCCGACCTCAGCCAGACGAAGCGGCGGCCGGCTTTGGTGCTCGCGGCCCTCCGAGGCGATGACGTCATCCTCTGCCAGATCACCAGCCAGGCGAACTCCGATGCGTACTCCGTGCCGCTCGAAAGTGCAGATTTCACGTCGGGCGGACTCAACCAGAGCAGCAGAATTCGCCCGAACCGGTTATTCACTGCCGACGAAGGTATCGTCGTGTATCGCGCCGGGCATGTTTCCGACACAAAGCTGAACGAAGTTCTGGACGGCTTCATTGCCATCTTGAGGCAGCCCTAAAGCACAGGGCTGTCAGCGCGTGCGGGCTTTCGTTCCCATTGCACCGGATGTCGGCGCAATATGGCAGGTCGCATCGGCGGCTTTGGTACACTCCGCGAATGCCGAAAGTGTCTAATGTAGGCTCCCCACATTGGACACGTTTCGAACTTTTGCTGCCTGAAACGCGGTCCGTTCGAACCACTGCAACTGTTTTCAGGCCAAAGGCGTCCGCGCAAAACTGGCAGGCCCGTCCAGACTGGGAGCCCAGCCGAGATTGTTCTCGAACCACGTGAGAACCAGCTTCCTCGAGCCGAGAATCCAAGCCTCCTGGGCGGGGCGGCAAACACTACGTCTTTCGGGGGTTAACGCATCGACCAACACGTAATGGCCGCATGTCGCTTTTTTACTATCCTCCGGCCGGTGACCCGCATATGCTGTCCTTACGAGCGATGCAATGCAGGGAGGGCAGAATGAAACCTGTTTCGAATGAGTCGACCGACGCGCGGGTTACTCCGCAACCGATACTGGACGCGGCCTGGGGCTTCGCAGTTACGCGAGTTCTGACAACGGCGATCGAGTTGGATGTATTCACCGCGATAGCTCGTGGCCGGACCACTCTGGAAGACCTGGCGAAGGAGACCTCCTCCTCGCCGCGCGGACTTTCGATGCTGTTGAACGCCCTGATCGCACTGAAGTATCTGGACGTGAGAGCCGGCCGCCACAGCTTATCGCCGGTCTCTGCTGCTTTCCTGACAAAAACAAGTCCGCACTACATCGGCGGGTACGTGCTGCACAATACAGGAGACTCCTGGTCCCCTTGGGCCCAACTGTCTGAGGTTGTGCGCCGCGGCACTCCCGCCCGCCAATCCGTTCATGGTGACCAGGCCGACGGTGAATTCTTTTCGCAATTGGTCCAATCGTTGCACACGCTCAGTGCGGATGCGGCGGCGGTGGCTGCTAGCGCTTTAGGGAAAGGGATGCCGGACAAGGCGCGGAAGGTGCTCGATGTGGCTGCCGGTTCGGCGGTGTGGAGCCTGGCCTTGGCCCGAGAGAACGACCAGACACTCGTAACCGTTGTGGACTTGCCAGGCGTAGTCGACCGAGTCACCCGGCGGTTTGTGGAACAGGAAGGCTTTTCGGATCGCTTTACGTTCCGGCCGGGAGACCTCAGACAAATGGATTTTGGCGAGTCGTGCTTCGATGTCGTCATCCTCGGCCATATCTGTCACGGAGAAGGTGCCGAGGGAACGCAAGACTTGATCCACCGGGCACACCGCGCGCTCCGATCTGGAGGACAGATACTGATCGCTGAGATGCTGCCCGATGACGACCGCCGGGAACCTTTGCTCCCACTACTGTTCGCCATCCAAATGTTGGTGCTGACCGACAACGGCAACGCATTTACGCTCGCTGAGTATCAGAGTTGGTTGTTGAATGCGGGCTTCTCGGATGTGAGAACGGTTCCAGCTCCCGCTCCCTCACCCCTAATCTTGGCGACGAGGCCGTGAGTTGGCGTGCCTGATAGCATGTTGTTGGGCATGGAGACTGCCATGCAGAGAATCCGGTTCCTAAAGCCTGCCGCGGGGCTCGAGCCAGTTGTCCGCTTCTATGGACAACGCGAGGTGTGCGACCGGGGCGCAAATCTAGTGCACCCCGTCCCGGCTCGTGCCACACCGATGCTGGAGTTCGTCTTCTCGGATCCCTTCGAAATCCACTGGTGCGATCGCCCTCTCGTCGAAACGACGCCGCGCACCGTCCTCATAGGTTTACAGACGCACCGCCGGGTTCGGCTCGTAACGAAAGGCACGCTGGAGTCGTTTTTTGTCGCTTTCCAGCCCGCAGGACTGTTCCGCCTCTTCTCCCTGCCGCTTCATGAATTGACCAACCACGACTGCGAAGCTCGCGCCGTCCTTGGCACTTCGGTTTCACACCTCCACGAGCGCCTCGGCGCCTGTGGTTCGCTTGAGGAGCGTGCGCGGGTCACCGATGATTATCTGTTGCGCGTCTGCTTCGCTCGGTCCTGCTCTGATGGTGTCTCGGCGGCGGCCAATGAAATCCTGCATTACCACGGTCAAGTTCGGATCGCCGGTCTTGCGGACGGAACTGGCCTCAGCCTGCGCCAATTTGAACGTAGGTTCAGCCAGGAGGTCGGCATGCGGCCTAAGCTGTACGCCCGGATCGCGCGGTTCGAAGCGGCTCTGGACAGCAAGGCACGGTCGTTGGCCAAATCGTGGACCGAGGTGGCACACGAGTTCGGATATCACGACCAAATGCATCTGGTTCACGATTTCGAGCAATTCTCGGGAGAAACCCCGACGAATCTACTGACGGAAGTAGAGAATGCATATCGGGCTCTCATTGACGCGGTGCGATTGGGCCGTATGCCTGCGGGTCAGGCGCCTCGATTAATGCTATAGGCTCCTTTTCGAGGACGCGATTCCCGAAGCGGCTACCTTGTGCAAGGTGAATCGCTCTGTACACGCCGATGGCCCGAAACCGTTTAGAGGGGAACTGCTTGCGATACAACAAGTTCGAATGTTGAATTGGGGTCGCCCGTAAAGTACAGAATTGAAACGTCGATTTCTGATGGCTCCCCGTCGCGGATTCGAACCGGCGACAGGACTAACCGCTAAAGTCGGGCGGGTGTTGACGACCTCATTCCCGTGCAACCCTGCCAGCCGCCAT
>JAIQFL010000648.1 GCA_020073365.1 Terriglobia bacterium
CAGATCGCGGAAATTCTGACCAAGGTGAGCGGGTTTCTCAAGCGAATCAAAACGACTGCGGAGCAGTTGACGCAACGGGAGAGGTGGAAGCTGATTCTCAGCGCCGCGTTTCGTCAATTCCTCGGTGGCAAGGTCATCGGAAGCACTGGTCGGCTCGCCGATGCCACCGGCTAACTGCCGTTTTTAGGATGATGCCCACGAAGTCGGGTCGCGAAGGAATTCCCGCCAGGGGATCGCTGGGGTCGCTGTTCTTTTTGTCGAAGTCTTCAAACAAGACCGCCGCCGGAGCAGCTAATTCCGCGCCCGCCGAGAAGCCCATGATGCCGATCTTGTTCGGATCGATGTTCCATTCCTTGGCGTAAGCGCGCACCAGGCGGATGGACTGGAGGGCATCGTTCACCGCGTCGGTCTGCGGGTTGTAACCGTCCCGGCGCAGGCGATTTCGCAGGATCACGGTGTTGACGCCGTAGTTGTAGAAGAAGGGAACGAAATCGGCGCTCTCGGTGCCGACGTTCAGCGTGTTGTGCCCGCCGCCCGCCACCAGGATCACAGCAGCGCCGGTATTGAGGCCGCGGTCGACGGTGTGTACTTCGATGGAGGGGTTGTGGATGTTGACGATGCTGTTGATTCGCCCCGGCACGGACTGACTCATGTTGTATTGCTCGGCCTCGCGGATGCGCTCCGTTTTGAGGAACGGCGAGCCCGGCTGATAGAGAGTGACCACCACGCCGCCTTGCAAGATGGCCAACGGAGCATACGGAGCGTCGTTCGCCGGCCCTGGCTTCGGTACTCCGAGAGGTGCGGGAAGTGGAGCCAGCGTCGCGCGGGGAACGGCCGCTGCCGGTTGCGGAGCGTTTTGTGCATTGGCGATGGTGGCCGCCAGAGCGGTCAAGAGCAGCGGAGTAAGACCTACGGCTGTTACAGTTCTCATCGTAGAAATGGGGGTCTGTGCCCGGTCTCTCATGATTCGACGGCCTGCCAAGAATATATCACCGATGCCCCATGTCCCAAGTTCGTGCAGCAGGCAGCATTCCTCAGGACTGCACATGCTTGCGCGCTACTACGACCAGGCGGTCCGACCATGCGAGGTCATGGTCGCCATAAGTCGAATGCCTGGCAATCTCGTCCAGTCCCGCCTCGGACAGATGGAAGGTAATTTCGCCCGGCGTCCAGCACCTCATGACGAAATCATTCTCGGTGGAGGCTCGCTCTCCGCCTTGCTCGATGTCGAAGCGCTCCCGAATGCGTAGTTCGTGTGATTCGATATCCAGGACGGTTTCGCTCTGAAACTCCAGGCTGCCGTTCGGCAAAGCGACCCTCCGTCGATGCAGCGGGGCTTTTGCGTAGCGGTCGAGGGTCTTGGTCCACTCGCGCACATCAAAAATCAGGGCGCCACCGGGCCGCAACCAGGCGGAGAATTTTTGGAAAATGGCACGGCGGTCGCCATCCTCCACAAAATCGTTCAACACGCCGCGACAGAGGACAGCATCAAAGAGCCTCGGAAATGTCGCTTCGAGCAGGTCTTCGATCGCGAATTCGGGGCGCTCCACAGCATCCGGATCCCGGTTTCGAGCGATCGCAATGAGCTCCGCGGACCGATCGACACCACATACCCGGAACCCCCGTTTTGCCAACTCGGTGGCGTACCGGCCGGTGCCACATCCCGCGTCGAGAATCGCTGAATCGGCGCCGATTCCCTTCTGACTCAGAACCGCCTGGATGAAGTCCACACGGGGAATGACAGCATCGGTCTGCAGCAGATCATAGGCCCATGCGAATTTGTGGTAGAAGGGGCGTAAGTCCACTGTTACAGCTCGAGTTTCATTGTCGCATGGGTTCAAAGTGAACTCCCATAATAGACCCCCATGTACTTCACATGATAAAGTACTCTTCATCAGAAATAACACGGAGATCCCGTGACACTTTCCGACGTCCTTTTTTCTTCCGCTGCCGTGAAGGCTTAGGTTAGTTCTCCTTCATTTCCACGGTTAGAATCCTGTTCTCCAACTTGGCGCGGTTCGGCGAAAGCGAGGCCATTGAGGTTGGCAACCCGATGTGGCGGCGGAGCGTCCCGATCTCCACCACCAGTTCGTCGCCCTTCTTGAACAGGCCGACCTCTCCTTTCACCGCGAACGGCAACTGCAGGCGCACCTCGTAGTGCCCGTCGCACTTGGCAAAGGTGTAAGGCGCTTCGATGCGGGTCACGGCTGCCGGATCTTCGCCTTCCCGGTACAAAGCGCGGGCCAGTTCTTCCAGGCGTTCCCGTCCCAGCACCTCGTGGGTGAACAAGGGAACGCGCTTGGCCGGAACCGGGGCGAAGTAGACGTCGATCTCCTCCAGAATTCGAGCCTGCGAGGTCCGCCACTCCTGGAAATAGGCATCGGTCACTTCCTGCGGAAGCACGCGGTTGACAATCACCCCGTCCACGGCCAACCCGTGGAGCGAGAAATACACAAACGCACGCTGCGTCTCGCGCAGGACCATTCGCTCCGGATTGGTGACCAGGCGGACGCTGGTGACGTGAGGATCTTCCAGCAGTTCGCCAATCCCCTCGAGTTTGCCAAACAGTTCCTGGATGTTGGCGAAGTAGTTGTCGGTGGGCAACTCGACCGGCGAGACGCGATTGGCGAGGGGCCGCACGGCTTTGAGGATGCCGCGCTGGAAGGGGAAAATGTGTTTCATGTACCACTCTAGGGTGGTGGGCATGCTCACGAAACGCATGGATTCGGCGGTGGGAGCGCAATCGAGAACGATGACGTCATAGCGTTGCTCCCGCCGAAACTGGTTGACGTACATCATGGCGCTCAGTTCCTCCATCCCTGGAAGGATGGCGAGTTCCTCGGCCTCCACGTCGCTGATGCCGGTGGTTCGCAGCACGGATATCACGTAGGAGGAGATCTCCCGCCAGTGGCGCTTGATTTCCTTCTGGATATTCACTTCGTGGATGGCGAGGCGCTCGTCGATGGGGTAGGGGTCGCCTGTTTTGCCATGAAACAGGCTGGTTTCGAAATCGAAGGAGTCTGCCAGGCTGTGCGCCGGATCCACGCTCATGACGAGGGTCCTGTGTCCCAGCCGCGACAACTGCAGACCGGTGGCGGCGGCAAGACTGGTCTTCCCAACGCCTCCTTTGCCGCTGAAGAGAAGGATGCGCATAACCTGATTCTACCGCCGGACGCATCAGGGGTTCGGATGCGAAGTATGGACTGTGGGTGTGGCCAGCGGAGCCGCAGGCTGCGGGCCTTCGATACCGAACATTTTGAAGTACTTCTTCGGCAACCTGGTGGGCCGCATCTGGCTCGTCAGAAAGATGTGACGGGTGAATCCGGTGGCCAGCTTGCGGCCATCGCCGGCCAACCGCATTTCATAAGCGAACTTGACCATCCGGCCGCCGGCCTCTTCGATCCAGGTCCGGATAATCACTTCATCGTCAAACCGGGCTGGCGAAACGTATCGGCAGTTGGATTCCGCCACCGCCAATAGAACGCCGTCATCCCGTTCCATATCGCGATAGTTGAACCCGCAGGCACGGCACAATTCCACGCGGCCGACCTCCATCCAAACCAGGTAGTTCGCGTAGTAGACGACGCCCATCTGGTCGGTTTCGGCGTAGCGCACGCGAATGCATGTCTCAGCAGCAGGTTTCATTTCGGGAAACTGCATTGTAACGCGAGGATCGGAAGGCCGCGGGCTGGTCCCCAAACGGCAAACCCAAACCTACCGCGAAGGCGCGGAGCAAAACGCGGAGCCCTAGGCCACGAACGGCGTTCGTGGTGGAATGGGGTGGGAAAC
>JAIQFL010000649.1 GCA_020073365.1 Terriglobia bacterium
GCGAAATCCGCGCGTGAGCGGGCGATTCGCCTTCGCATGCGGACCCCAGAGAGCGACGTCGTGGGCGCGAATCGCCCAAATTTCGGAATCCTCTCTGCGCACGATTTCCCTATGTCCGACCCCATGCGATTGGAGGTTAGCAACCCAGGTTCTGACGGCGAATCGAACACCATCCGCATCGGCACGCAAGGCAGGCAGACGGCCACCTTCGTCGCCGGCATCTGGCTCACCCCTATCCCGGGGCCGAAGCGTTTAGTGACTGTCAAATAGCAGCGGCCAGCTTGGCAAGGGACCTATTGTTTCTTCCTCCGCCCGCTTCAAGCGCGACATCCGCGACATTGGCCGGGCGAGCCGGGGCCTGATGAAGCTCCGCCCGGTGAGCTTCCGCTACAAGGAGGGCCCGGGCGGCACCCTCCAGTACGGCCTTATCGCGGAAGAGGTCGAGCGGGTCTATCCGGAACTGGTGACTCGCGGACCTGACGGCTCGGTTCGAGGGCAAGGTCTACGACGCAGCTGGCGCCTTCCTTAAAGCGGTAAAATCACTCGCGGAGAACGCAGTCGCCGAACGTTTGAAGCCGATCGCGTCTCAGTTGACTTCGCGTGAAAACTCAGACCGGCCCCTCGCTGAGTTTCATCGCAATCCCACTACGACGGAGATTTACATCGCGCCGATATGGCTTGGGCCCTGCACGCAGCTAGCCGCGGTCTTTCAGAGCAATGCATCAGAGAGGAGATACTGCATGCCCGCGATCTTTCGAAAAAAGGGCGGATTCAGCGACGGCTCAATTATGCGGAAAGAACCGCGATCAAAGCGCTCAGGACGGTCGAATCGATCCACTGAGCCAGCGGGCTAGAACTGTGGGCCGCACGGCGTAACCATACCGCCGCACAGCGCAGGAATGCATGCCGTTCTCGACCTATTGATTCGAGGCGCGGGAACCTACGCGGCTCACATCATCAATGACGACAATCCCACCAGGCACCATATAGAGTGTCAACACCGGAGAGAAAGTACATCAGAAGACCGGAGCAAAAATGCCTCAGTAAGAGACGCAAGAAGGCCCCCGCGCGGGGGCCTTCTTGTGTCTCTTAGTCAGGGTTCGGGGGAGGTGGGCTAATCGTCGGCGCGGGGACGGTGCTTGCTCTGTTTGAGGCGGTAGCTGTCGCCATTCATCTCGAGGATGTGGACGTGGTGGGTGAGACGATCAAGCAGTGCGCCGGTCAAGCGTTCGGAGGCAAAGACGCTGGTCCATTCATCGAAGGGTAGATTGCTGGTAACGATGATCGAGCCGCGTTCGTAGCGCTGGCTGAAGATCTCGAACAGCAGCTCGGCGCCGGTCGGCGAAAGCGGGACATAGCCCAGTTCATCCACGATCAGGAGCTTGTAGCCGGCGAGCTGACGTTGCAGGCGCAGCAGACGCTTTTCATCGCGTGCTTCGTGCAGCTCGTTGACCAGGGCGGCGGCGGTGGTGAAGCCGACCGCGAGACCCTTCTGGCAGGCGGCCAGACCGAGTCCGAGGGCCACATGAGTCTTGCCGGTGCCGCTATTGCCGACCGCTATGATGTTCTCCCGGCGGCCGACGTACTCCGAGCGCGCCAGTTCCAGCACCAGGGTCTTGTTGAGTGAAGGGAGGGCGGCGAAGTCGAAGCTGTCGAGACTCTTGACCGCCGGAAACCTGGCTTCCTTGATCCGGCGCTCGATGGTGCGCCGTTCCCGGTCGATCAGCTCCAGCTCGGCGAGGCGTAGCAGGTAGCGGGGGTGGTCGACGCCTTCGGCGGCGCACTGACGGGCCAGCTTGTCGTACTCACGCAGGAAGGTCGGCAGCCTCAGCGCCTTCAGATGGTGGGCAAGCAGCACCTGCGGCATATCGCTCATGATGCGCCTCCCGCCAGCAGGCTCAGGTAGCATTTCGCCATGGTGGTCGCCACCGTCGCCTGGGGCAGGTAGGGATAGACCTTAAGGTCCAGCCGCGGCGGGCGCCGCTCGATGCGGCACAGCACCAGATGCTTGACCGCATCGAAGCCGATCACGCCACGCTCCAGCGCCGCTCTGACTCCGGCCAACACATCATCGGCGCGAAACACCTCCAGCAGGCGCAGGACCTGGACGAACTCGCGCTTGCCGGGCTTGCCCATGCGCGCCTCGAGCAGCCGGCGCAGCGTCGCGAACTCTGCGGGCAGTTCCCAGCCGACCAGCGGCGCGGCCTGGTCGAGCGCGCCGATCTTGTCTTCCAGCAAGGCCAGATAGTGCAGCGGATTGAAGACCAAGTCCTCGCGTTCGTAAGAGCGCGGATGACGCGCGATCTCCTCGGCGCCGCAGGCGATTATCACCTCATGGACGTAACCGCGCACCAGCACCTCGCGGTGCCCGTAGGCGGTCGGCACTGAGTAGTCGTTGCCCCGGTATCGCACCAGCGACAACGAGCTGACCCGGGCGGCCTGCTTTTCGCAGGCATCGTAGGGAGCGGGTGGCAGCGGCAGCAAGGCCTCACGGTCCCGCACCAGCCGCTCGCCGATGGTCTCATCGTGACCCCGCAGCCGGTCGTTGAACCGACGCCGGCAGCACTCTAGTAAGTACGCATTGAACTCAGCGAAGCTGGCCGCGTGTGGGATCGGCACCATGAAGTTGCGCCGGGCGTAGCCGACCAACCCCTCGACCTTGCCCTTGTCGTTGCCCTTGCCCGGCCGCCCGAAACGGTCGGCGAACAGATAGTGCGACTGCAGCTCGTTAAAGGTCCGCGTTCGCTGTCGCCGGCCGTCACCCAGGATGCGCGCCACCGCCAGCTTCGTGTTGTCGTAGAGGATCGAACGCGGCACCCCGCCGAAGAACTCGAAGCCGACGTTGTGCCCTGCGCAGAAGGCTTCGCTGCTCTCGGCCGGATAGGCCTGCACCAGACAAGCATCGCTGTGCGGCAGATCCATCGCGAAGAAATGGATCTCGCGCTCCTCACCGGCGATTACCGCGAACGCTTCGCCGAAGTCGACTTGCGCGTGTCCGGGATCGTGGCGCAACGGCACGAACATCTCGCGCAACCGCTGGCGACGCTCATGCACGTAAGCCCTTACGATCGTGATCCCGCCGCCGTACCCGTGCTCAGCGCACAGCCGCTCGAAGATCCGCTTCGAGGTATGCTGCTGTTTGGCCGGCCGCCCCTTATCCTCCTCCAGGATCCGCTCGATGATCCCAACGAACGGATCCAGCTTGGGCCGCGCCGGCGGCCGGCTCCGCCGGTACCCTGGCGGCACCGAGAACGCCAGCATCTTCGCCACCGTCCGCGGGTCGATCCCAAAGCGCCGCGCCGCTTCCCGCCGGCTCAGCCCCTCCACGTACACTGCCCGTCGTACCTCAACGTATAGCTCCACGCCTTTCATCCCCCGCCCTCTGCCCCTCCAGGCAAAAGGCCATTTACTGCCGGATTTTTACTCCGGCGCAACCGGCTTATCCGGCTGCTTCACTGGGGGATTTTCTCTCCGGCGCTTACAGCTTCATAAGGGGCTCGCCGCGTATCCGGAAGGTCTCCGGTCAACCGTAATGTCCATGTGGGGTCCTCTTATTGGAGCGGAGATCCGACCGCTCCAATGACACACACACATGGCTCGATTCGCGCCGTAGAGCCAGTCCAGCAGGCGGTCAATATTGAGCCATTCGTACCGCCTGAAATCCGCCCACGAGGTCGGCGTCCAGAGCGAAGCGGTCAAATCTGAGGAACCATCTCAGGTTTGCTGATTATGCGGACGTATGGCAACGTTTGTTGACTTCCATACGAAGGAGCACATCCTTAGGACGA
>JAIQFL010000211.1 GCA_020073365.1 Terriglobia bacterium
GAGGCGCTGCTGCTGCATGAACTGGCGCACATCCGGCGGCACGATTACCTGGTCAACATTCTGCAGAGCGTCGCCGAAGCTCTGCTGTTCTACCACCCCGCGGTCTGGTGGGTATCGGGGCACATCCGCGCTGAGAGAGAACTGTGCTGCGACGACGTGGCCGTATCGGTCTCGGGCGATGCGCTCACCTATGCGCGCGCGCTGGCGCAGTTGGAATCGTACCGTCCGGCGCATCTCAGTGTCGCGGTGGCCGCCAATGGTGGCTCTCTGTCCGGCCGGATCGCAAGGTTGCTGGGCCAGCCGCGGCCATCCGTCCGCACAGGCCTGGGACCGGGCGTCCTCGCGGTGGCTATTCTGCTGGTGGCCGCGGCATGCGGATTGTTCGGACAGTCGGACGCGCATCCCACCTTTCAAACCGTGTCGATCAGACGAAATACTTCTGACTGGAATGAACGTTTCAAACACCCTATGGGTATAGGTGCGAACGCGTCCCTGTTGCTTCTCATCCAATTTGCGTATGCGCCCCACGACAACCCTATGCTCGGCCACTCACTCCCCTTGCCGGCTTCTCAGGTGGCAGGAGGTCCGGCCTGGATCAATTCCGAGGGCTACGATATCGAGGTCAAACCGCCGGCCAACACCGATCCGAAGCAGATATGGCTGATGTGGCAAACGCTCCTGGCCGAGCGGTTCAAGTTGAGGCTTCATCGGGAGACAAGAGAGCTCCCTATCTACGATTTGACGGCGGCAAACAACGGCTTCAAACTGCCGGCGGCGAAGCCGGCAGACTGCGTTTCTTTTCCGCCCGGCACGCGGCCGCATTACGTCCCGGGAAAGGTCGATTGTGGCTATGTCTCGGGGCCTTTCGGGGGCGCGCGAGCAGCCGAGCTGCATATAAATGGAAGAAGGGTCCACGTGGCGGACCTCATCAGGGAGCTTGCATCGGTACTGGACCGGCCGGTCCTGGATAAAACCGGTTTCACTGGCGAATTCGATCTCAATCTGAGGTTCACTCCGGACGAGGCCCTGAGGGGATTTCCGGGCTTCATGCCGGGCGATCCGGTCGGTACCAGGCCCCCGACCGACCCCAACCTCCCGAACATCTTCGCCGCACTGGAGGAACAGCTCGGGTTGAAACTCGTGCCGGCCAAGGGCCCGGTTGAAGTTGTCGTCATCGATCATGCGGAGAGACCGACCGAGAATTAAGTTGGCCGGTTGGTGATGGCGCCTTGGCGGCACCGCTGGCCTCCCGCGAAGAGTTGGACGAAATCCGCGCCATGTTCGACACCTTTGCTAAACGGAAACAAGTAAAGCGGGCTTCGCCGCTGGCGTTGAAAGTTGTGAAGAAACGCCCGCAAGCGGGCGAGTCAGGCGGAACCGCCTGCCCCACCTCTGAAAACACAGGGCCTGTGGTGGTGGCACAGGCGGTTTCCGCCGGCGGACCTTGATTCTTTCACACCTTTCTTACGTTACCCGGTTGAATCCGCGACGTTTAAATTCCGGTCGCCGGCACCCGGAGGCGTCGAGCGTGATTCTAACTAATCTAATCGCCCCTGGTCAGCGTCATCCGGCGGAAGACCACGTTGCCAGGCAGTGTGAGAGTACCTTCGATCCGCTTGCCACTGATATTCAAGAGCCAGATCCGCTGCTCGGATTCCATGGAAAGCGTATGCCTGGTCCGGTTGTACTGCCATGGCCCGGAGCCCATCGTGATGGCTTTCCCCTGCACAATCTTGTCGGCCCGGATGGACACGGAGTCGGGTTTGTCCGCGATGGCTTCGATGTAGTACACCACCTTCTCGTCATAGCAGGACGGTGCGCCGGTCGTACACACCGATTCGCCGCGCCAGACGCCCACGGGGGAATCCGCCTCGGGCTCGGCTTTCTGCGCTTTTGAGTCTTGGGCGCTTGCGCCGCTGGCGGCCAATGATCCTCCCATCAGGAGCGCGAGGACCGGGTACTTCGGAAACGGCATTCTCATAGACGTATCCCGGAAATGGACGTTGTAGCGGGAAGGATGTCTCACCGCAAGATATCGGATAGGCCGGTCTGGAACTTTCGCCGCGCCCCTGGCTTCTAAGCCGGTTAGAGAGGAGGCCCTTCGATCCCCGCGAAGCAACACCTGGAAACCCTTGCGCAGGATCTGCGTCACGCCGTGCGTGGGTTTTTGCACACTCCCCTGTTCACGCTGGCTGCCATACTTACGATGGCTCTTGGCACCGGCGCGGGCACGGCGGTCTTCAGTGTAGTGGACCGCATCCTGTTCCGGAGCCTGCCCTATCCCGCGGGTGACCGCCTGGCCTCCTTCGGCATCTTGGCGCCGATCGTGCCCCAGGAGTTCATCCTGGCCTATGACTACATGGACTGGCGCGCGTCCCAGGCACCGTTTGAATCGCTCGGATCCTGGGCCGGGGTGCGCGATTGCGACCTCACGGATACGAATCCCGTACGGCTCCGGTGCGCCCAGGTAGACTCCGCCCTGCTGCCGACGCTGGGCATCCATCCCCTGGCCGGCCGTAACTTCACATCGCAGGAAGACCGACCCAACGCGCCGAAGGCTGCACTCATTTCTTCCGGACTGTGGAAGAGCCGGTTCGCCGGCGATCCCGGGGTGCTTGGCAAGTCTGTTTCGCTGGACGGGCAGTCCACCACGATCCTGGGTGTCCTGCCGCCTGATTTTGAGATGCCGACACTGGCGCCGGTGGATGTGCTGGTGCCACTGTCGCTGGATGAAGCGGAGCAGCGGACGCGGAGAACCGCGATCGTGCTCTTCTCGGTTGGACGATTGAAGCCCGGCGTGACCGCGGCCCAGGCCCGGCAAGCATTGCAGCCGCTATTCCAGGAGTCACTGAGGTTCGTTCCACCACAGTTTCGGAAGGACGTCGACCTCCGGGTACGGCCGCTTCGTGACCGCCAGATCCAGGAGGCGCGCCTGGCCTCGTGGGTTCTGCTGGCGTCCGCGCTGGCGGTGCTGGCGATCGCGTGTGCCAACCTGGCCAACCTGCTGCTGGCGCGCGCGGCGACGCGGCAACGGGAATTCGCCGTTCGCGCGGCGCTGGGCGCCGGTCGGTGGCGGCTGATACGGCAGACGCTGACCGAGAGCCTGCTGCTGGCGGTCACTGGCGGCGCCGCGGGATGTGCGCTGGCCTTCCTGATGCTACGGCTTTTCGTCAGGATCGGCCCGGAAGGCATTCCTCGTTTACAGCAGGCGGGCGTGGATCTGCGGGTGCTGCTATTCACGCTGGCAGTGTCTCTGGTCTCCGGGGTGCTGTTCGGAATCGTGCCTGCGCTCCAGAATCCACGGGCGGAAACCCTCGCCGGATGGCACACGCACGGGTTCCGCCGCCAACTGTTTCGGCAGATTTTGATCGCCGCGCAAATGTGCGTGTCGCTGATCCTGCTGACGGGGGCCGGCCTGCTGGTGCGCAGTCTCTGGAATTTGCAGAATCAGCCTCTCGGGATGCGGACCGAAAACGTGCTTACCGCCGAGGTTGCGCTGGGCCCGAGGTCCTACCCGGACGCGTCCCGGCGTTTGGCTTTCTTCGAGGAGTTGGAGGCGCGGTTGCGCCGCATCCCCGGAGTGACGGAACTGGCCCTCACCAGCTCGCTGCCGCCGGCCGGCAACGCCATGGCGTCGACACTATACGGAGCCATCGATGTCGAAGGCCGGCCGCAATTCATGGACGGAACTGGCGGTTCGGTGGTGTGGCGGTCGGTCACGCCCCGCTACTTTGCGGCTCTCCGCATTCCGATCTTACGCGGCCGGGAGTTTCGGGAAGAAGATCGCGAGCCCAACCAAAACGCGATCATCCTGAGCGATGCGCTGGCGCGCCGCATGTTCCCTGGTGAAGACCCCTGAGCAAGCGGATCCGGCCTGGCAGGTCCGGCCCCTGGCGGGTAGTGGTGGGAGTGGCCGGCAGTGTGAAGAACAACGGTCTGGCGGAGAGGGGCGATCCGGAATACTACGAGGTTCGGAAACACTCTTCTGGAAACGTGGGACCGGGCGCCGCCGCCGTCATCCGAAGTGGGATGGATCCGGGGGCCATGGCGCGATCGGTGCGAGCGGAGGTGGCCGGGCTGGATCCGGCTCTGCCTGTGAACATCGGGAGCATGCAGGAAGTGGTCGGCAAGTTGGCGGCGAGGCCGCGCTTCAACGCCCTGCTGCTGAGCTTCTTCGCATGTATCGGTGTGCTTCTGGCGGCCATCGGGC
Organism: Terriglobia bacterium; assembly: GCA_020073365.1. Lineage (GTDB taxonomy): Bacteria > Acidobacteriota > Terriglobia > Bryobacterales > Bryobacteraceae > JAIQFL01. The sequence goes on from JAIQFL010000211.1 coordinate 4,211, forward strand.
TTTACGGCGTCATTTCATTCCTGGTGGCTCAGCGGACACAGGAGATCGGGGTTCGTGTGGCCCTGGGCGCCACACCGGGGGCGATCATCCGCATGGTGCTGGGAAATGCCGGCCGCTGGACGGCGGCCGGAGCCTTGCTGGGAGTGGTGGGATCGCTGTTTACGGCCCGGTTGCTGCGGGCCATGCTGTTTCAAATCTCCGATAACAACGCCTGGGCACGAGTCGGCGCATTGGCCGGGTTGTTGGGAATTGCGCTGCTGGCGGCGTGGGTACCGGCACGCCGCGCGGCCCGGGTCGATCCCATCCAGGCACTCCGGCAGGACTGAAGGCCGCCGCCCTTCCGCTGGACCGGGAAATACCGGGAAATACCCATTGACCCTGGCGGGCAACCACTCTATCCTACAGACTATGACAGAGGAAACAGCCCAAGCATTGCTCGATTATCTGTTGCCGCAACTCCAAAAAGAGTTCTCCACCACACGCAAAGTGCTGGCTGCCGTGCCGGCGGAACACTGCGACTACAAGCCCAGTGAACTTTGCATGACTGGCCTCCAATTGGCCAACCACATCGCCGTAGCCGAAGCATTCTTTCTGCGGGGCGTGCTAAACGGCGCGTTCGAATGGAAGGCCATGGAGTTCAAGACCCCGGCGGAGGTGCTGGCCTTCTACGACGAGACCATCCCGCCACTGATGGCCCAAATTGCTGGAATGCCCGGCGCGAAACTCGCGCAAGACATTACATTTGCCGTGTTTACGCAGCCGGCAGTCACCTATTTGAGCTTTGACATGTCGCATGGCATCCACCATCGCGGCCAGCTCTCCGCGTACCTGCGACCCATGGGTGCCAAGGTTCCTTCCATCTATGGCCCCAGCGCCGACGAACCGATCGCAGCCGCCGCGGGGCATTGAGTCGCACCTGCCTCCGTGTGTACCCTCCAGTAGGACAGACGATCGCCTTCCGGTCGTCTGTCCGCCCCTGTTTCCGCGCCCCACGAACCTCGCCCTCCCAGAATGGAGCGGGTTGTAGCTTTATTCTTCCTTCGGTGTGAGGTTCATACGTTCTGGTACTTCGACCCGAATTCCTGGACCGATTCCCGGAATGTTGGAGTGGTGCTAACTCCTGGAACTATCTAAGTTGTTTCCCTGGTGAGCCCGGAAATATGGACTGCGAATTGCTATGCCTAGCGGCAAGGGGGAGGTTGTCTTGATCAAGCAATTGTTGTGTGCCACTGTTTTTCTGCTTGGCGCTACGGCGCTGCGAGCCGATGTCTTTTCGTTCACCTACACGGGAACAATCTCCCTCCTCGGAACGACGACGACCGTATCGGAAACCGGGACTCTGACCGCCAACGCACTCAGCGCGTTAACCCCGGATCTCTACACAATTACGAATATCTCTGGGACCCGCACCAGTACGTCAGGGAAGACTACCGACGCTTGGACCATCTTCGATCCTCCGGGGGCGGGCTTCTTCATCTACAGCAGCCCGTCGAGTAATTCGGGAACGATCTACTTCAGTCTCCGCGGGTACTCCAGCAACACGGATACGGTCACGTTTGGTAGTGGTACCGGTACGGAGATTGGGCCGAATCTGGTCACTTCGGGCACGTTTAAGATCACCAGGGTTCCTGAACCTGCGGTTCTGTTGCTCCTCTTAACGATGGGCCTGGGGGTTTGGGTCCTGGCGCGAAAATTGCCGTCCAATAAGTCGCCGTTAAGTTGAGGCCGGAGATTCCCGGTCCGATACCGCGCAGTCATTTCTTTCCTTCCGTCTCCTGAGCCAATCTTCGCCCGCGGACGGCTGAGAACTCGGCTATGTTCTTATGAGTCAAGCCTTGCGGACGAATCGCGTCGGTGTGTTCCTGGCAGTACTGATTCTGGCCGCGTGCTCCAGGGATCCCGCGACGGAGAAAGCCGCCTTCCTGACCAGCGGAGAGAAATACGCGAAAGCGGGCAAATACCAGGAAGCCGTTATCGAGTTCCGCAACGCCATCGAGATCGACCCCCGTTCCGCCGAGGCCCACTATCAACTTGCCAGCGCGTACCTCAAGCTGAAAGCCACTCCACAGGCGTACCGGGAGCTGTTGACAACCGTCGAGCTCGACCCCCAGAACTCGGAGGCGCAACTCCAGCTCGCGACCCTATTCATCAGCGGGCGGAAGTATGACGAGGCTCAGAAGGCTGCGGAAAAGGTCATCGCGGCCGACCCTCGCAACGCCCGCGCGCATATGGTCTTGGGCGAAAAGCACGCGGCGGTGCAGGCTTGGCCCCTGGCGATCCGGGAATTTCGGACAGCCATCGAGCTCGACCCCACACAGGTCGAGAATTACGCCGGCCTGGCTCTCGCGTATGTTTCCACCAGCCGGGCGCCGGAGGCTGAAGCCACACTGAAAAGGGCGATCGAGGTACAGCCAAAGTCTATCGACGCGCGCCTGAACCTGGGCCGGTTTTATTTCCTGCAGCATCGGCTGGCGCAGGCTGAGGCCGCCATGCGCGCCGCATCCGAAGTCGACCCCCGTGCGACCCTTCCCCCGCTCCTGCTGGTTAAGATCTTCCTGGATTCCGGAAAGCTGGCCGAAGCCGAGCGGATTTGCGTGGAACTGAAGAGCCGCGCAGCCGACGACCCGGCGGTGTACGGAGCGCTGGCGTCCTTTTACGAGTCCACCGGCCAGAAGGAGAAGGCGGCCGCGGAACTCCGGGCGCTGATGGCGGCGAGACCCAAGGACGCCTCCATCAAAGCGCATTTGACCGACGTCCTGATCGATCTCGGACACATGGTGGAAGCAGCCAGGCTCAATCGGGAATTGCTGGCCGAGAGCCCCCGCGACCCGAGGGCGCTTTCCTCGAAGGGCCGGATCCTGATGGTAGAGCAGAAGTATGCGGAGGCGAAGACGGCTCTCGATCAGGCCGTCCAGTCCGACCCGCAATCTTCCACCGGTCATTATCTTCTCGGTGTTGCGGAAAGTTCTCTGGGTCTTTCCGACCAGGCACGGGCGTCGTTCGCCCGCACGCTCGAGTTGTCGCCCGGGATGGCGGACGCCGCTGCCGCGTTAGCCGATCTCAGTGCACGGAACGGCGATTCCGACGAAGCCCTCCGCCTGTCAAACCAGGCGCTGCAAAATAATCCGGATTCGACGCTGGCCTATGTGGCCGCTGCGAAGGCATGGATGGCAAAAGGAAACGCGTCACAGGCCGAGGGTCAACTCCGGTCCGCCCTCGATCGCGATCCCGTCTTCCTTCCCGCACTCGAAGCCATGCTGGATGTCCAGGCCAGCCAGGGAAAGGCTCAGGAGACGATTCGGCGCATTTCCGCGCTGGTTTCACAGTACCCGCAAAATGCCAGGCTGCATTTTCTGCTGGGAGTGGGCTATTTCAAACAGCACGACCTCGACAGGGCGGAGGCCAGCGTGAAGCAGGCCATCGCGATCGACCGAAAAACGCCGGATGCTTTCGGGCTGCTGGCTGAGATCAGCCGGGCACGGGGATCGGTGGAACAAGCCATCGCCGGGTACAAGGCGGCCATCGAGGAGAACCCGAAGAAGGTGGAGAACCACATGGCACTGTCGGGCCTCTACGAGAAACAAGGCAACTGGGAAGAGGCGAAGCGGGCGGCCGAACGGGCGCACTCGCTGGATCCCACGTCGCCCTTCATCGCCAACAATCTCGCGTATCTTTACCTGGAGCACGGCGGCGATATCAACGTGGCGTTGTCACTGGCGCAACAGGCGAAGCAGAAACTGCCCGACTCGCCGATCGTGTGCGACACCATCGGTTGGGCTTATTACAAACTACGCTCTCCGGAGGCCGCGGTCGCTCAATTGAGCGAGAGCGTGCGGCAAGCCCCCGGCAACCCGATCTATCATTATCACCTGGGCATGGCATATATCGCTGCCGGCCGTCTGAGCAACGCCCAACGGTCGCTGCAACAGGCACTCTCCGCCAATCCCGATTTCCCCTACGCCGCGAGCGCGAAAACGGCCCTCCAGCAAATCGTGAAGAGCACTCCCTGAGCAACAGGATTCGGGCTATGGGAAGTAACGTACTACCGTCCAGATCGAGTCAGGCCACCCGCAACCTTACGATCCTCGCCATCTGCCTTCCCACCCTGCTGGTGTTCTGGCCGAGCCTGAAGACCGCGATCCTCCTTGCACTCCACGACGACCGGTATCTGCAAATCGTCCTGGCGCCGCTGGTGTGCTCGTTCCTCATCTTCCGGCAGCGAACCGAAGTCTTCTCGCAGGCCCGCTACTCTCCTCGCGCCGGCATTCCGCCGCTCTCGCTCGCCATGCTGCTGGGAATCGTTTCCTTATACCGCGACCCGGGCAGCACAGGCACCGGCCTTCTGGTCACGGTATTCGCCATCGTACTCGTATGGATGGCCGCCTTCGTCTTGTGCTACGGCGTGCAGAGTTTTCGGGCGGGCCTCTATCCTCTGTGCTGTATGTTCCTGATGATTCCGCTCCCTCCTTCCTGGATGGACCGGATCGCCGCTGGTTTCCAGCACGGATCCGCGGGGGTCAGCTACGGACTCCTGCGACTGTCCGGAATACCCGTGTTACGGCGTGGAATGGTCTTCTCTCTTCCGGGCCTGGACCTCGAGGTCGCTCCCGAATGCAGCGGCATACGATCGAGCTTGGCCTTGCTCATGATAGCCATCGTCGCCGGGTACGTTTGTCTGCGGTCCGGCTGGGCACGGTCGGCGCTGATCCTTCTGACAGTGCCGATCGTACTTTTCAAGAATGCCGTCCGCATCGTCGCGATTTCGACGCTGGGCGCTTATGTGGATCGGGCCTTTCTCGATGGTCCGTTCCATCATCAGTATGGCGGACTGTTGTTCTCGGTCGTGGGCGTGACGCTCTTCGTCCTGGTTCTGGCCGGATTACAAAAGATCGAGAGGCGGCGTCCGCGTCCGACAGTCGTCCAATCGTAAAGCTGCTCTACAATGTGGGTGTGATTGCTTCCATCAACCCTGCAACGGGCGAAACGCTGCGCACGTTTGAGGCCCTCACGGATGCGCAGATCGACGAGAAACTGGCGCGCGCCGAGCGGGCCTACCGAACCTACCGGCATTCTTCCTTTGCGGAGCGAGCGCGCTGGCTGGCGGCAGCGGCCGGGATCCTGGAATCGGAGAGGGACCGGCTTGGGCGCATCATGACCCTCGAGATGGGAAAGACCATCGGGTCAGCCCGCGCGGAAGCCGCCAAGTGCGCGCTGGCGTGCCGCTATTACGTGGAGCACGGCGAACGCCTGCTGGCGGACGAGGTGGTGGAGGCCGGCGGCGGGCGCAGCTACATCCGTTACCAGCCGATCGGAGCGGTGCTGGCCGTGATGCCGTGGAATTTTCCCTTTTGGCAGGTGTTCCGGTTCACCGCCCCGGCACTCATGGCGGGCAATGCCGGGCTTTTGAAACATGCCTCCAACGTGCCCCAATGCGCACTGGCCATCGAAGAGATCTTCGACCGCGCCGGGTTTCCGCCGGGTGTCTTTCAGGCGCTGCTGATCGGGTCGAACCAGGTGGCGCGGGTGATCGACGATCCCCGCGTCAAGGCGGTGTCGCTCACCGGCAGCGAGCCCGCGGGTGCCGAGGTGGCCAGCCGGGCGGGCAGGCAGCTCAAGAAGACCGTTCTGGAGTTGGGCGGAAGCGACCCGTTTGTGGTAATGCCCAGCGCCGATCTCGACCGTGCGGTGCGAACCGCGGTGGAGGCGCGCACCATCAACAACGGGCAGTCCTGCATCGCCGCCAAGCGCTTCATCGTCGATGCGCGAATCGCCGAAGAGTTCGAGCGCCGGTTCGTCAAGACCATGGAAGCGCTCCGCGTGGGCGACCCTATGGACGAGGCCACGCAGGTCGGCCCGCTGGCCACGCCGGAGATTTTGGAAGCGCTCGACCAACAGGTACGCCGGTCGGTGGAGATGGGCGCGCGCCTCTTGACCGGCGGTAAGCGTGTGGCGCCGCTTCGCGGCAACTACTATCCGCCGACCGTTCTGACGGATGTCCCCAAGGACTCACCCGCCTGGCGCGAAGAGTTGTTCGGGCCGGTGGCGGTTTTGTTCCGCGCCGAGGGAATCGAAGGGGCGATCGAGCTGGCCAACGATACCGAGTTCGGACTGGGCGCGAGCGCCTGGACCAACGACGAAGCCGAGCAGCATCGATTCATCGACGAGCTGGAAGCCGGCCTGGTGTTCATCAACGGCATGGTGGCCTCCGACCCCAGGCTGCCCTTCGGTGGCGTGAAGCGTTCGGGGTACGGGCGCGAATTGAGCGCCTGGGGCATCCGCGAGTTTGTCAATGTCAAGACGGTGAGAGTGGCGTAGGCACGAGTGCCAGGCGTCGGCACCCTTGAAAGACACATGCGAAGCGCGCGCTTTCATACCGATTCGGTGCCCGCCCGGCGGGCCAGGAACACGAGTGCCGACGCGGCAAGCAAAAGTGCTTGCACCACGGGGGCTAGTCGAAGTGTAGGGCTTCGATCGGGTTTACTCTCGTGGCGCGACGGGCCGGAATCAGGCAAGCCGCCGCGGATACCGCGAGCAACACTGTGCAGGCGGCGGCAAACGACAGGGGATCGCGCGGGCTTACCTCAAACAGTAAGCTGGCCATAAACCGGCCGATGGCCAGAGCGGCTACGGCGCCAGCGGCCAAACCGGCGACCACGGGCATCATGCCCTGCCGGAACACCAGCCCCAGCACGTCGCTCCGCGCCGCGCCCAGCGCCATGCGAATCCCCATCTCCGCCCGGCGGCGCGCCACCGCGTAGGAGACCACGCCGTAGGTTCCAAACGCGGCCAGAGCCAGCGCGCCCAAAGCGAATAGCGCCACCAGCATCATCTGGAAGCGCCGCCCGGCCACCGACTTCGCCACCACCTGCTCCAGCGTCTTCACCTCCGGCACCGGCACTTCCGAATCAATGCTCCAGATCGAGCTGCGCAGCGCGGCCGCCATGCCGCGTGGATCCATGGCGGTGCGTACCAGCAGCGAAGTGGAGCGTTGCGTGCGGTCCCAGTAGGGACGATACATCATGTTTACCGGCTGATGGTCGAGGCTGGTACTGCGGATGTCCGGAGTAACCCCGACCACCTCCCACAGGATGTCGTTGTCGAGCTTGCGGCCCACTGGATTCTGTCCGGGCCACAAGCGCTGGGCCAGGCTGGTGGAGATGATGGTGACGTGCCGCGAACGGTCCTGCTCCTCGAAGTCGCGGCCATCACGAAGCGCAATACGCAGCGTCTTGAAGTAGCCGGGGCTGATGAACCGCACGTTGGTAGACGGCCGCTCCAGCAGGGGGCGGGTGTCGTGTTCGGTTCCCACGATGTCGATCCAGGTCTCTCCCTCCAGCGGCAGAGCGGAAATCAGCGCCATCGACTCCACGCCCGGCATGGCGGCGGCCTTCTCCAGCACGCGCTTATAAAAGGCGGCGCTAAGCTCGCTCTTAGGGTACCTGGTGGAGGGCAGCGACATGTTGAGCGCAATCACGCGTTCCACGTCATAGCCCTTATCCACGGTCATCACCCGAACGAAGCTGGCAATCAGGAGACCGGCCGTCACCAGGAGCGCCGCGCTAAGCCCCACCTCCAGGCTCACCAAGGTGTTGCGCACGTGCCGGCCGCGCCGGCCTTCGGTGTTGGTGTAGCTGCCGGACTTCAACGTCTCGAAGGGCGCCACAGCCGCGCTACGCAATGCCGGTAGAACTCCTAGGATCATGCCGGCGGCCAGCGAGACTCCCATCGCGAAGAGCAGTACTCGCAGGTCCACGCGCACTTCGTCGAGACGCGGCAGATCGATGGGCGCCGCCACCAGGAGCGCTTTCAGCCCCCAATAGGCCAAGGCCACTCCCAAACCGCCGCCGGTAATCGACAGGGCCATGCTCTCCGCCAGGGACTGCCGCACAAGCTGCGCGCGGCTGGCGCCCAGCGCCGTCCGGATCGCCGAATCGCGCGCACGCCCGGCTGCCCGTACCAACGACAGATTCGCCAGGTTGACCCACAGGACCAGCAGCACTGCGCCTACCGCGGCCATCATGAGGAGGAGCCCCTGACGCGCATCGCCCACCATCTGCTCCTGCAGCGGCTGAACGCTGGCGTGCAGGTCCAGGTTGTCTGGAATCCTCTGGGAAATGGCCGCCTGAATTACGTTGAGCTCAGCCAGGCCCTTGGAGACGGAAACCCCCGGGCGAAGCCGCGCAATCACCCAATAGTTGAATTCTCCCATCCGCAGCTTAAGGTCGTTTTGTTCATAGCCCAGGGGCTTGTAGGCCTCGATCTCCCCGGCCACTAACGGCGCGAATCGGGAATCCATGGGGAAGCGGAACGACGGTGGAAGCACCCCCACCACCTCGTACGGACGCCCGTTGAGCAGAACCTTCCGACCCACAATTCCCGGGTCGGAGTGGAACCGGCGCCGCCAGAGCGAGTCGGCGATGATCGCCACCCCGTCATGACCATCGGGATCTTCGCCCTCGACGAACGAGCGGCCCAGCCGGGGTTCGACCCCCAGCACGCTGAACACGTTCGCGGAGACTTGCGCGCCGCTAAGCAGTTCGGGGTCTCCGACGCCTGTCAGGTTGAACGAGGTCCGCTGGATGGCGCCGAACCCCTCGAATGAGGCGGCCTGTTTGCGCCACTCGAAGAGAATGCCCAGGTTGAGCGGCAGGACGGGGTACATTTTGGCGAACTTGGGAATAATCTGTGCGGCCGCCACCAGGCGCTCCGGATCGCGGTAGGCCGGCGGACGCAACAGCACGCCGTTGATCAGCGAGAAGATCGCCGTGTTCGCGCCGATGCCCACCGCCAGGCTGAGCACCACCATGGCGGTGAACCCCCGGTCGCGGGCAAGGCTTCGGGCGGTTTGGCGAATTTCGTGGCTCATTATCTTCAACTACGCCAAACCCGCACGGATTGTTCACCCTTCCTTGCGGGCCGCGACGCGCAGGCGGCGGTAGTCGGCCCACCACACGCCGTCGCGAAGCAGGCTGGGCGCCGCAGCCTGTTCGACCAGTCTCACGAATTCCGGTTGCCGCAGCTCTTCGGTGAGGGAAGCGCCAAACATGGCGAACCAGTTGGCCAAACCCTCGCCGCCGCCTTCGAGCGCGGTCGGGCGGTCGAAAAGCGTGGCGAAGGTTACCTCCAACCCGTGACGCTCCAGCAAGGATGCATATTCTCCGACGCTGGGGAAGAACCACGGATTCACCCGTTGGGGCTCTGCGCCGTGCCGGGCTTTCAGGGCCAGCCGCAGGGCCTCGAGCAGCGCGCGGGTGTTCCCGCGGCCGCCGAATTCCACCACCAGGCGTCCGCCGGGTTTGAGCGCGCGGGCCATCGCCGCGGCGGCGTCATCGGCGCGTTCCACCCAGTGCAGCGCCGCATTCGAGAACACCGCATCGAACTCCGTGCGGAACGGCATGGCGCAAACATCCTGGACTTCGAAACGCTGGTCGGGGAAATTGCGGCGCGCCTGGGTAATCATCGAGACGGAATGGTCGATCCCCAGGACCTCCGCTCCCGCACGCGCAATTTCGGCGGTGAGCTGGCCGGTGCCGCAGCCCACATCCAAAATCCGTTCGCCCGCTAAGGGCGCAAGCAGCCCGAGCAGGTCCCGCCCGTATTCCCAAACGAAGGAGTGGCTGGACTGATAGAGGCTGGGATTCCAATCGCGGTTCACAGTCCGATTCTAGCGGTTGCGTGCCTGGTAAGGCGGACCCCCTGGTCCGCAGCCGACCCCCAGGTCGGCTTTCACCGCCGGTTCTCGCCGGTCTGATGCAGGCCTCGCTACTGCTTGGCTGGCTTCTCCGGCACCGGCCCTTCGAAGGTGATCGACGACTCCGCGCCGAACTTCTTGTACGACTGGAACTCCACCTCGTTCTTGGTCTGGGCGTCGGCAGTCCCCATCCGCACCTCGGCGCGCAGGGGCAGCAGAAACCGCAGGCCACCCACGTCCGTGAAATCATAGTCCAGCATGGTGGCCGAGTTCCGGACCCGGAAGCCTGCCGGAATCGTGTCGGCTTCAGAAGTAATCCGAACGATCTGATTCGTGTCGCGGTCCACGTACACAAACCCATGCTGGCCCGCCACGATCGAATCGCGTTCGCCCCTGAATCCGACTACCATCGTGTAACGGGAGTTCGCGGCCAGGACGCGGAAGGTGTAGACGTGAGCCGGACGCCCACGCAGATTGGTCCAGTGGTCCCAGTGCAGTTCGGCAGCGGAGTGGCGATCGAAGACCTCCAGCAGCAGGCTGCCGAATTCGCCCTGCGTGATGGTGCCGCCTATCGCCTCGTAGGGGAGAGTCGTCGGACGCCCGCTGATGTTCAGGACCTGGTAGTCTTCCCTCTGCTCGAAATAGGTCAGCTTGATCGCGAGCGTGTCTTTCAATTGCCAGCCGCCGCGTTCGTTGGAATACCGGTGGACCACCTCAGTCGCGATGAAGTCCGGCAGCGACTTGATGTAATTGAGCGCGATTTCCCGCGCCTGGTCCACAATGCGATTCTGTTCGGCCGGCGAGGGGGGATCGGGCGACTCGAACACCGGAGGGCTGGCGGGCCTCGGCAGCGGTTCGGAAGCTTCGCGAAGCCGCTCCAGTTCGGCGACGCTCTTCGGCCCGACGCCTTCGCTCTGCAGTTCCTCGATGGTGTGTTCGTCCAGGCTTTCGGTCAGTTTCAGTTTGTGCAGGAACTTGGAGATCTGGTTGTCCGTCTGTTTGAACCGGATGGCCGTCCGCACCTGCGCCACCGTCTGGTTCACCGAACTGCCCGGTGGCGCCGCGCCAAAAGCCGCGACCCCCAGGATCCAGACACCAAACCACCAGCGCATAAGTACACTATACGCCCGGTGGGACAGGCGTTTTCGCCTGTCCAGAACTGGCTCTCAGCCTGCTTGCCGGCGGCGAGAATCGCCGGGCGCCGCTTTCGATCGGTTATCCTCATCCTTATATGCATATGTGGACCATATGGCTTTTCCTCCTCGCGGCCGGCTCATTGATGGCCGACGACAAGAGCGCGCTGCTACAGAAGATGGACACGCAGGCGGCCCACTTCGGCGAGGTGTCGCGGAAGATCTGGGAGTTCGCTGAAGTCGGCTACAAAGAAAACAAGAGCGCCGAACTCCTGAAGTCCGAACTGCGTTCGGCGGGATTTCGCCTTGCGGAGAATGTGGCAGGTATCCCGACGGCGTTCACGGCCACCTGGGGCCAAGGCAAGCCGGTGATCGGGATCATGGGTGAGTACGATGCCTTGCCCGGTCTTTCGCAGGAGGACATCCCGGAACGTAAGCCGCGAGTCAATGGCGGGCCCGGCCATGGGTGCGGCCATAACCTGTTAGGGGCGGCTTCGCTATTTGCCGCGATCACGATCAAGGACTGGATGGCCGACAAGAGGATTCCCGGCACGATCCGGTTCTATGGCACACCGGCCGAGGAAGGTGGAGGCGGCAAACTGTACATGATTCGCGCGGGGGCATTCCAGGATGTGGATACGGTGCTGAGCTGGCATCCGTCGGATCAGAATGGGGCATCGCTGAAGAGCTCGCTGGCCATCATTTCCGCGAAGTTCCGCTTCTACGGCAAACCCGCGCATGCGGCAGCCGCACCGGATGCCGGCCGGTCCGCGCTGGATGGCCTGATGATCATGGCTAACGCCGTCGAGTTCCTGCGGGAGCATGTGCCCGATTCCACGCGTATGCACTACGTGATCACCAACGGCGGTTCTGCGCCCAACATCGTCCCCGACTATTCCGAGTTGTTCCTCTACGCCCGCCACCCCAGCATGCCCATGCTCGACGGTATTTGGGAGCGCATCAACAAATGCGCGCAGGCCGGAGCGCTGGCCAGCGAGACCCGCATGGAGATGGAGCTGATCGACAGCGCCTACAACACTCTGCCGAATGACGCGCTGGCCGCGTTGGTGGACAAGAACATGCGCCTGGTCGGCGGGGTGGCGTATACCAGGGAAGAGCAGGCATTCGCGGAGACCATTCGCAAAACGCTCTCCGATCGCACCCGGCAAATCGGCAGCCAGGAGAAGACCGAAGCTCCGAGCGAAGGCACCGGGTCGGCTTCCACGGATGCCGGCGACGTCAGTTGGACGGTGCCGATGGCTGCGCTGGGCGCCGCCACGTTCGTTCCAGGCGTGCCGGCGCACACTTGGCAAGCTTCAGCCTGCGCGGGCATGAGCATTGGACGCAAAGGAATGGTGGTGGCCGCGAAATCGCTCGTGCTGACCGCAGTGGACCTCTACACCGACCCCCAACAGGTTGAGGTGGCCAAGGCGAGCTTTGAAAAGCGCCGCGCCGGGTATGAATACCGGTCGCGTATTCCAGCCGATCAAAAGCCGCCGCTGACCTACCGCGACAACAAATGACGCCGGTCAAAATCGGGATCGTCTCGCTGGCCGTCCGAGCGGACCGTCGAATCGATCGATCATGGCCGCCTCCTTGGGCTACCCCGTTGTTAAACCGCGAGAGGCTCAAGCTCTGTTGTGAAATGTGACAGCAACTGCGCGGCGGCATCGATGAAAAAGAAGTGTCCACCCGGATACCTGCGGGTCTTGCATTCCTCGGTTGTGTGGTGCCGCCAGGCTTCGAGTTGATTCTGGCTAACGAACGGATCCTCTTCACCGGCCACCGCGGTAATAGGGTATGTCACGGGCGGACCCGGGATGTATCGGTAATTCTGGGTCATCCGAGCGTCAGCGCGGACCATCGGGAGAAACAGCGGACGCATCTCGGGGTGTGTGAGGAATTCGATCGGGGCGTCATAGGCTTGCCGCAGGTGCTCGATTAGCTCATCGTCATTCATGCTTTCGACATCCGCGATGGGGATCCCGAGATGAGGACCGCGAGCGCCACTGGAAAACAGGTGCAGGGGTTGCCGCGCCCCCCGATTCCTCAAGAGCCGCGTGGCTTCATAACCGAGCGCCGCCCCCAGACAGTGCCCGAATATCGCGTAGGGCCGGTCCAGTACGGGTTCGAGTGTGTCCGCAATGGAGAGCGCGGCCTCTTCGTAGTTGTCGAGCGGTGACTCGCCCATTCGTGGACCGTGGCCCGGGAGTTCGAAACCGCTAACCTCGATCCAGTCCGGAACGTGATCGCACCAACTGTAGAAGAGCTGCGCGCTGGATGCGGCATAAGTGAAACAAAACAGTTGCAACGGAGCATGGGGGCGTTGCTTCTTGCGGACAAAGGCACGGCTACTGGTAGACATTTTCCCGGCAATCCTCCCTTATCGACTATTACTACCCGCCGTCTGCTGCCGCAGTGACAGTGGGCGCATATCCTTCCAAGCGTCTTCGATATAGGCGAGACACTCTTCCCGGCTACCCTCTTTGCCAGCATCCGTCCAGCCCGCGGGTAAATTCTGGCCGCCAGGCCAAATCGAAAACTGTTCCTGACTGTTCCTTGTTACTCGATAGCGCGGTCCACCGGAAGCCTCCTTCATCCCACAGCCTCCTTGAATGCCAGCATAGCTTTGCCTGGTCGATTCTCGCTGGACTGAAGAAGCTCGTCGATATCACTGCCGCCGGTCTGCTCCAGGTGGACCCCAAGGATCCGTATTGCCAGCTCAGCTACCGTGGGAGCTTCAAAAACCATGCGCACCGCCAGATTCACTCGCAGTTCTTCGCGGATTCGGGAGACCAGGCGGGTCGCCAGCAGAGAGTGCCCCCCCAGTTCGAAGAAGCTGTCTTGAACCCCGACCGCTTCGACGCGCAGAACGGTCTTAAACATCTCCACCAGCGAAGCCTCTATCGGGGTGCTTGGCGGAACGTAATCGTGCTGGAGCCGGCGCGCGGTAAAATTCGGATCGGGCAAGGCGCGGCGGTCAATTTTGCCACTGGGTGTGAGCGGAAGCTCGCCGATCTCCGTCAACAGGAACGGCAACATGTACTCCGGCAAATGCCGATGCAGGAAATCGCGGATTTCCGCGGGCGTAGAAGATTTGCCGCCATCGGCTATGTAATATGCGATGATCCGCGGTTCGCCGGACGGATCGCGCCGCGCGACAACCACCGCCTCGTTCACAGCCGGATGTCGGCTCAATACGGCTTCGATTTCACCCGGCTCCACGCGAAAACCGCGAATCTTGATCTGGTCGTCGATACGGCCTTCAAACTGTATGGACCCGCTGGGGAGCACACGCCCCAAATCGCCCGTGCGGTACATCCGCGCTCCTGGCACGCCGCTAAAAGGGTCCGGCAGGAACTTCTCGGCTGTCATACCGGGCTGGTTCAGATAGCCGCGTGCGAGAGCGCTGCCGCCGATATAGATCTCGCCCGGCACACCGATCGGCTGCGGCTGAAGATACTCATTGAGTACGTAGGCCGTGGCACCGGCAACCGGCTTCCCGATCGGGGGAAAGACCGGCTCGCGACGCGCCGCTCCGGGCACCGTTTGCTCGGTGACGATATGCGTCTCGGAGGGTCCGTACTGGTTGAGAAGCCGGCAATTCGGCATTCGGGCTAATGCCCGTGACACTTGCGGCGTAATCTGCAATTGCTCGCCGGCGGAGATGACGAGGCGCAGCGTCGAAGGAATTTGGGGTGCTTCCGCGAGCACCTCACAGAGCTGCTGGGTAGCGACGAAGGGCTGAAAGATACGTTCGACACGCTCACGGCCGATGATCTCGGCAAGACGGTTCGGGTCACGGCGGTCTTCCTCCGTAACCAGGACCATGGTTCCCCCTACGAGCCACGTGGAGAAGATCTCCTGGAAGGAAACATCGAAACTCAGCGAAGTGAATTGCAGAGTTCGCCCGCTTTCTCCGAAGTACGGCTGGCGCGCCTGCCATGCGACCAGGTCGGCCACGGCCCGGTGAGTCATCGCCACGCCTTTCGGCCGCCCAGTCGAACCAGAGGTGTAGATCACATACACAAGGTTGTCGAGCGTGACGCCAGTTTCCGGCGGCGAGGCCGGCTCGTGGCGGAGTTCGGGCTCCAGCCGATCGAGGCAGAAGACGGAGACCCCCTCCAGGGCGGGAAGTTGGTCCCGAGTCCGCGAATCCGTCAGCAGCACTGCAATGCTCGCATCTCGCAGCATGTAAGCGATGCGTTCCTGAGGGTAAGCCGGGTCGATCGGAACGTAGGCGCCCCCTGCTTTGAGGATGGCGAGAAGGGCGACCAGCATGTCGAACGATCGCTGAATCGAAAGTCCGACGCGAACGTCGAGATCGACACCATTTCGCCGCAGGAAATGCGCCAGCCGGCTGCTCGCCTTGTCCAACTCCTCGAAGGTCATGTGGGCCCCTTCGAGGCTGGCGGCGACCCGATCCGGGTAGAATTGCGCAACGCGCTGGAACAGCAGGTGGGTGCAGGCTTCGGCCGGCAGCACACCAGTCCGGCGGCTCCAGCCGGCGAGTTGGCGGCGCTCCGCTTCGGGCAGTATGGCGACCATGGCCGCGACTTCACCAAGCTGCTGGTGCTGGTGCCGGGCGCGAGCGGCCAGCCCGATGGCGGCACGGACTCGCCGGGTTCCT
>JAIQFL010000650.1 GCA_020073365.1 Terriglobia bacterium
GCCGGTGCGCCACAGTTCGAGAAGGAGCCCCTATTGCCGGTGAGTCATACTGAGCAACAGGCGCACATCGAAATCATCCTCGACCACGGCGGGACCTTTCAGCGAGCGGCGGTCGTGGCCAAAGAGAACACCGTGTTTCCGGCAACGGAAGAATCGGCCGGGCGCACAAGCAAGCCTGTACCCCATCCGATCTGCGACAAGATCCAATACTGCGCGGCAGACTACAAGGAATTCGGCGGCACGAAAGAGTGTTTCTTCGAGGATTACATTCGACAACTTCGGCAGTGGCAGACTGAATATCCCAACGCCAAAGTCGGTGCAGTGCTGCGCTACGTTGAGAAGGGGACCGTCGTGGCCGATCTGGTACGGGCTGGAGTATTGCATTGTGGCTCGGACCATGCTTTGCTGACCGCGTGGGTTTCGGAGGCACCCACGCCCGAACTCTTCAAGATGCTTACAGCGAAGGAGAAGAAGCGCGATCAGGGCGATGCCTTCGTACGGTGGCGAGTACAGGTGCCCGGAGATCCGGTGTCCGCGGTATGGCTGGATCCCAGCGTTCGCGATTCCTGGGCGCGATTTGCGGCCTCTCAGAGCACCAAGCGCGGATTGTGTATGGTAACGGGCGAAAAGACTGCGCTGGCGGTGAATCACCCAAAGAGGTTGAGAAACGCCGCCGATAAGGCGAAGTTGATCTCCTCGAATGATGGTTCGGGGTTCACCTTTCGTGGACGGTTTGGCTCCCCAGAGCAGGCCTGCGGTGTTGGATCTGCGGTCTCGCAGAAGGCGCACAATGCGCTACGCTGGCTGATTGCGCGCCAACGCTATAAGAACGGCGATCAGGTGTTCGTCGCATGGGCCGTGAGCGGCAAAAACATCCCTGACCCGTTGGCAGACACGGCTCGCGTGTTTGAAGTCGCGGGCGTGAGCGACACGGCCGAACAGGATACTGCATACGAGGGCGATGCAGGACAGCACTTCGCTTTGCGGCTCAAAAGGGCGATCTCTGGTTACCGAGCCAAACTGGGAGATGCCGACGACATCGTGGTCATCGGCCTCGATTCCGCCACGGATGGGCGCATGGCCATCACCTACTATAGGGAACTGACTGGCTCGGAGTTCCTGGAGCGGGTGAGCGAATGGCATGCCGGATACGCATGGTTCCAAGTTTATTCCAAAGACAATCATTATGTGGGCGCCCCCGCTCCAAGGGAGATTGCTGAAGCAGCCTATGGGCGGCAACTGGACGATAAGCTCCGTAAGGCGACCGTGGAGCGGTTGTTGCCCTGCATCGTCGATGCTCGTCCATTACCGCACGACATCGTGGTGGCGGGTGTGCGCCGAGCGTGTAACCGCGACGGAATGAAGAAGTGGGAATGGGAGAAGTGCCTCGGCATCGCGTGCGCGCTGGTTCGAGGAAGCAGCAAGGAGGAAAGTTATCAGATGGCACTAGAAGAGGATCGAACAACGAGAGACTACCTGTTCGGACGTCTACTTGCGATTGCGGAGAACATCGAGGAGCGGGCGTTGTACCTGGCGAAAGAGAAACGCGATACCACCGCTGCCAAGCTGATGCAGAGGTTTGCGGACCACCCGTGCTCCACGTGGAGGAGTATTGAGTTGGCGCTGACCCCTTACAAGACTCGCCTGCGAACCAACCGTCCTGCGGTGCTCCTTGAGAGGGACAAACTGCTGGACGCCGTGATCGGAATGTTCAGCGGGGAGGACTTCATCAGCGACAGCAAACTGTCCGGGGAATTCCTGCTCGGTTACCACTGCCAGCGTGCAGCGTTGTGGGCTAAGGGGAAGCCGGATGGCGGGTCTCCGGAGAAAAACGAATCAACAATTCAGGGAGAGGAAGTATGAGCGTTCTTCAGAACAAGATCGATTTCGCGGCAGTACTGCGTGTAAGACATGCCAACCCAAACGGCGATCCTTTGAACGGGAATCGGCCTCGGACTGACTACAATGGCTTCGGAGAAATCACGGATGTCTGCCTGAAACGCAAGATTCGCGATCGTTTACAGGATGCCGGCTTGGACATATTCGTGCAATCCGATGATCGGAAAAAGGATGACGCAACAAGCCTACGGGACCGCGCTGATAAGGCCCTCGGAAAGAAGTTTGGCTCGGCGGAAACCGCAAGCCTGGCTTGCGGAAAATGGGTAGATGTCCGAGCCTTTGGGCAGTTATTCGCACTGCCCAAAAAGGGTAAACCCAAGGGCGGCGACGATGAGGGTGATACGGGAATCTCGATTCCGATCCGTGGCCCGGTTACGCTACACTCTGCCTTCAGCGTCCAACCTGTGGAAGTGACCAGCACACAGATTACAAAGAGCGTCAGCGGTGAGGGTGACGGTACCAAACGCGGAGCCGACACCATGGGCATGAAGCACCGTGTGGACGACGGGGTCTACGTCTTCTACGGAAGCATGAATCCCCAATTGGCTGAGAGAACCGGTTTCAGCGACGAAGACGCGGATGCGATCAAGCAGGTGCTGCCTAAGCTGTTTGAGAACGATGCTTCGTCCGCGAGACCGGAGGGCAGCATGGAGGTCCTGAAGGTGATTTGGTGGAAGCACAGCAGCAAGTCTGGGCAGCATTCCTCGGCCAAGGTTCATCGCACGCTGTCGGTGAAGCCGGACGGCGAGATTGCGCTCACCTCGCTCGACGGGTTGGCGCCCGAAATCATAGACGGGTTTTGACCGAAGGGCCCGCGAGATTGGAAGACGCTGTGAAGACGCCGGCCAAACTTTCCGGCCTCCAGCGCTTTCCCGTCCCTGTTACGACGACGAGAGACGGGGTTATTCGCGTGACATACTCCGAAGACGATCTTCTTCCTCTCTCCGGCCTCCAGCACCTCCACTTTTGCGAGCGGCAGTGGGGGCTGATCCATATCGAGCAGCAATGGGAGGAGAACCGGCTCACGGCGGAGGGGCGGGTATTGCATGAGCGCGTCCACGAGTCGGGGTCGGAGTCCCGGCCAGGGGTGCTGGTGGCGCGCGGGCTGTACCTGCATTCTCTTCGACTGGGGCTCACGGGGCAGGCAGACGCCGTGGAGTTCCAGGAGGTCGGCAATGCCGCACCAGGAGCGATTCAACTGTTCGGGCGGAAGGGGTGGTGGCGCCCCTTCCCGGTGGAGTACAAACGCGGAGAGCCGAAGGCGGATTCGTGCGACGAGGTGCAGCTTTGCGCGCAGGCGATGTGCCTCGAAGAGACCTTCGGCGCGGCGATCGGGTCGGGCGCCCTGTTCTATGGCAAGAAGCGGCGCAGAACCGAGGTGCGGTTCGATGAGGAACTCCGTGCCCATACGGCGGAGCTTGCGCGGCGGATGCACCAGTTGTTCTCGGCCGGGACCACGCCGTCGGCGGTGTATGCGAAGAAGTGCGACCGGTGCTCGCTGTACGACCGCTGCATGCCGCGCGCGACATCGAGGCGGACTACCGTGGAGCGGTATCTGGCCAGAGCGCTGCGGGACGAGGAAGTGGAGACATGAAGCAACTGCTGAACACGCTGTACGTGACGACGCAGGGCGCCTACCTGGCGCGAGACGGGGAGACGGTTTTGGTGCGCGTGGAGCAGGAAACCAGGATCCGGGTGCCCATCCATACCTTGAGCAGCATCGTGTGTTTCGGGCAGGTGTCGTGCAGCCCGTTTGCGATGGACCTGTGCGCGGAGAACGGGGTGGGGCTCGCCTTCCTGACCGAGCACGGGCGGTTTCTGGCGCGCGTTCAGGGTCCGGTTTCGGGCAACGTGCTGCTGCGGCGCGAACA
>JAIQFL010000651.1 GCA_020073365.1 Terriglobia bacterium
ACATAACGCGAGCCGATGACCATCTCGCAACCGGACGCGCACAGAGTCTCGAACACTTTGGGAATGTCGCGCGCATCGTGCTGCCCGTCGCCGTCCACGCGAATCACGTATTCGAACCCCAGCTCGAAGGCCAGCTTGTAGCCAGCCTGCACGCACACAAGCTCGCGCGGACCACCTGGGCTGGATGGTCGCCGGCACGGATATATAGGTACTTCGTCGCCTCGAATTCGCTGAGGGCTTGATGCGAAAAGCGACGTCTCATGTCGTAATCTACCGCTTCCCGCCCTGGGGCGTGACTAGGTCTTCGCTCGTTGTTTCGCCCAACGAGCCTTTTGAGCCTGAGAGATCTTCTTCCTCGCTGCCGCGCTCATTCGCCTCTTTTTCCTGGCCGGCGCGCCAGTCTGTTGATTCCGCGAGAGCGTGCTCCGAAACGCCGCGAGTGCCTTTCCGAGTGCCTTGACCTGCTTCTTTGCCTGCTCCAGTTCTTTCTCGAGCGTTTGAACAATATCCATGTCGCCTCCGGCTCGAAATCTTATCAGGGACCCTGAATGCCCGTGTTGGCAAGATTTGGGAGGACAACAGCAGGGGTTCTGGTCTCAACCTTGGCCCCAGCAGTTCCCTGCACGCAAGTCTATTGTCTGCCCAAAAACCCGCCTGAAGCCGTCGTCGCAACTAGCTGAGTAGGCGACACACCAGCAGCCCGCTTCTGCTTGCCCGCAAACAGGTGATGATGGGCGACTAGAAAAGGCAAGCGTGCGAGAGGGTATTCCCAACAACTAACGAACGAGAGCAATTGTCCGGTAAGCCGACTTACCGTCCACTTGACGCGGGACGCTTCGTATCCTGCGTATCCTGCGCACCTAATCGCGATGCAAGCGTATCTACATTTCTATCTGCAGGCGCGGGGCAAGCAGCGCCAGGTTGCTGATTCCGCAAAAGCACTTGAGTAGGCGCACTCGCTCTGAGCACAGGTGCGTCGAATGCCGGAGAGTCGTATTGGCGAGCCTGTAGAAGAAAACCGCCGTGCCAACCTCATCTACACCTCCCACAGCAAGCGAAGTGCAGGCGCCAAGTATTGATTCCTAATACGATTTCGGTCTAGCACACCCACTCTTTCGGCAGGTGCGTTACCACTTGCGAGGGGCGCAATCCATTTGTCGGATTAGCCGACATCCGTGATAAGTCCGTGTCGATGGGGCAAGAGCTCCCCCCTGACGCGCTTCGTGAGGAGCGCGGGAAACGAACCCTGCCACTGCGCCTCGAGGGAGTATTGGGGACGCAGTGGCTGAAACCGGTTTTTCGACAGTGCCTTGCGAAGAACCGCGGAGAGACGGCAGCGGAACGCCGCCAGTGGCCACACCTCATTTTTGCATTCGTCGAATGTCTGTGCGTCCGCGCGGAGAGAACGCTTCAGCGGGAATGAGACGTAGATTGCCCGGGCTCTGGTGTCGGCAGGCCGACGCGCCGTACCAAGTCCTGAAAACGTGGCTCGGAAGAAAGCGGGTGGTAGCATTCCTCGGCTTTCAGGAAGGCGAGCCCTGCTGCGCGACCTCCCGCGCGCCGTTCATACGCAGCTTCCAAGTACTGCAAGGCCCTGTCCTTCTGGCCGACGGACAGGTAGGCGGGAACGATGATGTTCGACGGTATCCATCGATCTTGTGCGCGTGCCTTGAGCAAACGCGCATCCAGATCGCGAACGATCTTCTGTGCTTCGGCCCGGTGCCCGGACTTCGCATAAGCGTATGCCAACAGGCCGGAGGGAGGGGCGTCAGGCTGCAGGTTAGCCGCTGACTGGAACTCGACGATAGACTCCCGATACATGCCCTTTCGCACGTAGGCTTCAGCGAGAAAAGCGTGTGCCCACGCATAGCTCGGATCCAGATCGATGACAGCGCGCAGGTGAGTGATCGCCTCGTCGACCTTGCCGACCGCGCTCAAAGACCAGGCCGCGTGGGTGACGTTGTTGGCACTGACCGGATCGAGCTGCAGGACCACCGCGACCTGTGCGGCAGCATCCTCAGCCCGTCCCTCCGCCGCGAGCAACTGCGCGTACCACGTCCTAGCGATCGTGAAGCTCGGGTTGAGTTCGATGGCGCGTTTGAATTCGCGCTCGGCAACTGGAAAATTCCAATCGGAAAGCTCGAGCCAACCGAGCGCGGTGTGAGCTTCGGCGATACGCGCATCCATTTGCAGCGCCTTCTCCGCCCATTGGCGCGCTGCTGCCCGATTGGCGGGCGCTCCGCCCTGGCGGCCGGCCCCACCGTGAGAATTCAGAAGTGCAAGGTACGCGTACCCAACTGCACAATCGGGATCGGATTCAACAGCCTTGGCAAACCACTCCGCCGCCTTGGCGCGGTCGCGGTCGGTCCCCCTCTTGTAGTACGCAAAGCCCCAGACGATAGCGTCCGCGCCTTGAGGAGAGAGCGGGCGCGGATTTGGACGCTGCAGTCGGTCAGCAGGGATCTGCACGCGAATCTGTTGCGCGACGGCCTTCGACACCTCGCGCTGAACGGTCAACACGTCGCCAAGGTCGCGCTCGATGGGACCGGCGCTCAAGTGGCGTTCCGGGTTGAAAATGATCACGTTATACGTGACACGGACCCGGTTCCCGACTCGCAGAACGGTTCCTTCGATAATGCAGTCGACCTTGAGTTCCTTTGCGATCTCCGTGGCGGACTTCTCCGAACGCGCGTACTGAAGTACCGATTGGTGTGACTGGACTCCAGGCGAACCGAGCGTACCTAGCTCGGTGATGATCATTTCCGTGAAACCTTCTGCGAGATACGCCTGCTCGGCGTCGGAGGATTGGGCACGAAATGGCAGCACCGCGATGTTCTTGATCGCCCCTGGTGCAGGACGATCCAGCATGCGCTCACGAAGGATGGGTACGCTAGCGATCGCAGCCGCGAACAGGATGACAAACAGGCCGATGACCATCGCAACCCAGCGACGGCGTGGGACTCCCGTGGGCATAGGCGGCGATGCAGCCGCACTGCCATTCAGGGGATATATGAAACGGTATCCACGCCGTGGCAGTGTTTCTACATATCGAGGCGTGGTCGCGGAGTCCTGGAGAGCTTCACGCAGGCGATTCACGGCGAAGTTTATGCTGTGCTCGAAATCGACGAATGTGTCGGCTGGCCAGAGCTTCTGCTTTAATTCTTCCCGCGACACCACTTCACCTGGCCGCCCCACGAGGAGAGCCAGGACGGTCAGCGGTTGCCCTTCCAGCTTTACCTTCGCGCCATTGCGGCGCAGTTCCGCTGCCTGCACATCCAGTTCGAAGACGCCGAACCGGACGACCGGTGGTGTCGCGCTGGTGGGCGTTGCCATAGGCACGCACAGCTAGTCGAGGCTGGCTGCGCGGATTGTACGTCCATTCGCACCCAAGTCAACAAGAGTCCGCATGATTCGCCAGCGCAAGCGAATGAGGCGCAGAGACTTACCGTCTAATGCAGCAATAACCCTGGTTGCATTGCTTTCCCCCTGACACTGAGTGAGAGTCGCGGCGCATTGCGGTTTCGACCGGGATTATGCCGTCGGAACCCGGGAGAAATAGCATGCAACGCAGAAAAGCCTCAACGATCTTCTCATTGTTCGCGCTCATCTCCTCACTCCTGATGTCGATTGCAGGCTGCGGGGGCGCAAAAACCACGACCGCGGCTAGCCCGCCTGTTCCGGCGGTGACGCTCTCCATCTCGCCGGCCAACGTCCGAGTGGGACTTGGCTCTGGAATGGACTTCTATGCAGATCGGAAGAGC
>JAIQFL010000212.1 GCA_020073365.1 Terriglobia bacterium
AACTTCGGTTTCCCCTGCATCTTGGTCAACGAGAGCTGGGTGAAGGTCGCGCCGTAGCCCTTGTTGATGGTGGGGGTCTCGGTGGGGAACCATGCGCTCACGGCGATCCAGTATCCCGTCTCGCCGGGCTGCCGGATATCGGGGACCTTGGGGAGTGGGGGAGGAGGTTGGCGAAGGCCGGTCTGCGGCTGTGCCAGCGGTGTCTGCTCTGGGGGAGTGGTGGGAGGCGGAGTGGTGGCCGGCGGCTGCACCGGCGGTTGCTGGGCGGCCGGAGTAGCGGCGGGCTGAGGAGTCGCGGGCGGAGTATTGGGCGGCTGCTGCTGAGCCCCGCCCACTGAGGCCCAGGAAAAGAAGAGCAAAAAGAGACACCAAGAAACGGTTAAAGAAGTCTTCACGTACGCCTCATCGAAGTTTGAGATTTACCGGCGAATCTGGCAGACGGCGAAGCGCTGACGCGCCGCTCGACCCAAAACGCCCCTTGTCGCTACCTGCTCTTCTATTCTGCCTCAACGCGGTGTGCCGGCGCACGGCCCGCCCGACGAGCCCATCGGCCCGCGGGCCTATCGCGCGATCGCGCGGCTAAAGCGACGGAGGCGAGGACCGCAGCGGGCGGTCGCGGCTCCGAGCACCGGCCCGTTTCGTTTGTCCGAGTTGCTACGGACGGCGCCTTTTCCGGCGGACCTGAGGCGCGGCCGAAGGGGCAGGAGGCAGGACGCGCGGTTAACGGGGATCCGGATAGCCGGCGCCGCGTCGTTTTGCCCGGCTCGCGAGCCGCATGGCATCGCGCTCACCGAGCCCAATTCGAACCACACTCAAAGCGGCTTACCTGCCCCAATTGCTCTTGGCGGCGGCCGGCCAGAAACGCAACGGCGGAGGTGGGTGTTTGAAGACGGTTTGATATACTTCTGATGCTGGATCCCGGGTAGAGGCGAAAACCAACCTTATGTGGATTGTCCGGTTAGCTCTTGGCCGTCCGTACACCTTCGTGGTCATGGCTATCCTCATAGGCATTCTAGGCTTGTCAGCCATCGTGACGATGCCCGTGGACATTTTCCCTTACATCGACATTCCGGTGGTGAGTGTGCTGTGGGTTTACTCGGGCTTGTCGCCGGAGGAGATGGAGAAGCGCGTCGTTACCAACTTCGAGCGCAGTCTCACTTCCAATGTCAACGACATCGAGCACATTGAATCGCAGGCATACAACGGCTACGCCGTGGTCAAGATCTACTTTCATCCGAACGTGAAGATCGACATGGCGGTGGCCCAGACTACGGCTACGATGCAGACCTCGCTACGGCAGATGCCGCCGGGGATGTTCCCCGCCAATATTCTCAAGTACGACGCGGCCAGCGTACCCATTCTGCAGCTTGGTCTTTCGAGCAAGACCCTGCGCGAACAGGAGATCTTCGATATCGGCAACAACTTTATCCGCACTCCGCTCGGCACGGTACAAGGCGCTTCGGTTTCCTATCCTTTCGGCGGAAAACAGCGGGCCGTGATGGTAGACCTGAACCTGGAGGAACTCTACGCGAAGCAACTTTCGCCGATCGATGTATCGAATGCGTTGAACTCACAAAACCTGATCCTGCCGGCGGGCACCGCAAAACTCGCCCAGACCGAGTATCAGGTCAGGGTCAACAGCAGCCCGGTGCTGCTGAACGATTTGAACAATCTGCCCATCAAGACGGTGAACGGCGCGACGGTCTACATCAAAGATGTGGCGCAGGTTCGGGATGGATTCCAGGTTCAAAACAACATTGTTCGTACCAATGGATCGCGGGGCGTGCTGATTACCGTAACCAGGAATGGGAAGGCATCCACGCTGGCGATTGTCAGCGCCGTTAAGGCCGCGCTCCCCAGGATTCTGGCCAACGTTCCTCCGGAGTTGAAGGTGGTCGCGCTCGCCGACCAGTCCGTTTTCGTGCGGGCCTCGATTCAGGGCGTATTGCGGGAAGCCCTGATGGCCGCGGGCCTGACGGGCATGATGATTCTGTTGTTCCTGGGAAGCTGGCGAAGCACTCTGATTGTCTGCATCTCGATTCCGCTCTCCATTCTGACCTCGCTCTGCCTGCTGAGCCTTCTGGGACAAACCATCAACGTGATGACTCTAGGCGGGCTGGCGCTGGCGGTGGGGATCCTGGTGGACGACGCCACCGTGGAGATTGAGAATACACACCGCAACATCGCGATGCGAAAACCCCTGGTGACCGCGGTGTTGGACGGCGCATCGCAGATCGCGGTGCCGACCTTTGTAGCGACCCTGGCCATTTGCATCGTCTTCGTCCCGGTGTTGCTGCTGACCGGAACAGCGCGGTACCTGTTCACACCACTGGCGATGGCGGTGGTCTTCGCCATGCTGGCGTCGTATCTGCTGTCGCGCACACTGGTGCCGACCATGATGGCTTACCTGCTAGGGTCGGAAGTTTTGGCAGAGGGGATGGAAGGTGCGTATGCCCGCCGGAAGGGCGTATTCGTCCGTAGCCACCAGATGTTCAACGCGGTATTCGAGGCTTTGCGGTTCCGCTACGTCGGTCTGCTGGATTGGTCGCTGCGGCATCGCGGGCGGGTGCTGGCGGTTTTCGGGACGTTTTTTCTGGCGTCGCTGGGGCTGGCGTGGCTGGTGGGCCAGGATTTCTTCCCCTCGGTGGATTCCGGCCAGATGCGGCTGCATGCGCGAGGTCCGGCAGGCACGCGAATCGAAGAGACTGAGTTGAGGTTCGCCGCCATCGAGGGCGAGATCCGGGCCGCCATTCCGCCGGACGAGATCGAGATGCTGATCGACAACATCGGAATTCCGAACAGTTGGCCTGCCATCGCCCAGGGAGACATCCCCACCATATCGAGCGCCGATGGGGAGATCCAGATTTCGCTGAACAAGGAGAAGCACGGTTCCACGGCGGCCTATGAAGTCCTGCTCAGGAAGCGCCTCGGCGAGCGATTTCCGGATATGGCTTTCTTCTTCCAGCCGGCCAACATCACGAGCCAGATTCTGAACTTCGGCCTTCCCGCGCCGATCGACTTGCAAGTAGTAGGCCGGAACGCGGACGCCAATTATGAGATTGCGCAGAAATTGGCCCGGAAGATTTCACACATTCCGGGGGTGGCGGACGCCCACGTTCACCAGGTGGCGGACCAGCCGGTAATCCGGTTGGACGTGGATCGGGACAGGGCGTCGCAGATGGGGTTGACGCAGCGCGATGTCACCAACAGCATGCTGATCTCGCTCAGTGGCAGCGGCACGGTGGCGCCGAACTTCTGGATGAACTGGACGAACGGCGTCAGCTACAACATCGGCGTGCAGACGCCCCAATACCGCATCGACACCCTGGATGCTCTGCTGCGCACGCCGATCTCCGCGTCGAATACACCGGAAAACAGCATGACGCCGGGCTCGCAGGCGGGCGCGGCGGCGGCAGGCATCGGTTCCATCGGCGCTTCGCCGAATGGAGCTTCCCAGGCCTACGGAAATCCCGGAGCCGCGTCGAATAGCACGCAACTCCTCTCCAACCTGGTCTCGGTGCAACGTTCTTATATGCCCGTGATCGTCAACCACTACAACGTATGGCCGGTCTTCGACGTATTTGCCAATGTAGACCGGCGGGACTTGGGCGGCGTTGGAGCGGAAGTGAGGAGAATCATGCGTGAGGAAGAGGCGCATTTGCCCCGCGGCACGTCCTTCGATCTCCGGGGACAGATTGAGACCATGCAATCCTCATTCTTTCGTCTGGGATTGGGGATGGTTTTTGCAGTGGCATTGGTGTACCTGCTGATGACGGTGAACTTTCAATCCTGGCTCGACCCTTTTATCATCCTGATGGCTCTGCCCGGGGCAATGGCCGGCATTCTGTGGATGCTGTTCCTCACCGCCACGACGCTGAGCGTTCCGTCTTTAATGGGCTCCATCATGTGCGTTGGTGTGGCGACGGCCAACAGCATTCTGATCGTTACGTTTGCCAACGACCAGCGCGAAACGTCGATCTCCGCGCACGAGGCTATGCTGGCAGCCGGTCATGCGCGGGTGCGGCCGATCCTGATGACGGCCACGGCGATGATTCTCGGAATGGTGCCGATGGCACTGAGTTTGGGGGAAGGCGGCGAGCAGAATGCGCCGCTGGGACGGGCGGTGATCGGGGGCCTGATGTTCGCGACGGTCACGACCCTGTTCGTGGTCCCGATTGTGTATACGTACCTGCGCACCGAGCCTCCAGTAGACCCTCAGAGCAGACTGGACGAATGGAACAGGAGCCGCAAGACCCGATGAAACAGACCGATTCCGACGAGCCCGGTTTTCCCGGCGACCCGGCCGCCAACCTCGAACACGAGAGGCTGCAGCGGGAGAATCGGGAGCTCAGGCGGCAACTCGAGGAGTTGAAAGGCGCGGGCCATGGCGGCGCGGAAACCGGGCCCCCTAGAGAGCTTTGGCATCCCTCCTCCACCACAATCTGGTCGATCTTCCTGGCGGCAGTCGCGCTGTTCGTGGTGGCGTTTCTCTCCGGGTACATTCCGCTCGAGAAGCGCAGGGCCGTGATCGCGGGCGAGGCACACGAACAGGAACGAGCGCTGCCGCGTGTAGAAGTAATCGAAGTGGGGCGCGCGCCGGGCAAGAGCATGTTGCAGTTGCCCGGCAACATCCAGGCGATCACAGAGGCGCCCATTCTGGCGCGAGCTGACGGATATGTTCTGCGCCGCATGGTGGACATTGGCGACCGCCTGCAGGCCGGCCAGCCCGTGGCGGAAATTGAAGCACCGGAAATGGAGGAGCAGGTTCGTCAGTCGAAGGCCAACTTGCAGCAGGCGCGGGCGGCAGTGGACCAGGCGCTGGCTAACTACCAGCAGGGCAAGTCCGACACGGAACTTGCCCGCGTGACGGCGCAGCGCTGGACCAGCCTGGCTGCCAAGGGTGTGGTTTCGCGACAGGAGAACGATCAGTATCAGGCCCAATATCAATCGCGCCTCGCGGGCCTCGAGTCGCTCGAAAAGGCGGTGGGCGTCCAACGCAGCAATGTGGCTGCCGCGGAAGCGAGCCTGGCGCGGATCGAGAGAATGCAGAGCTACCTGGTGGTGAGGGCGCCATTCGACGGAGTGATCACGCTACGCAATGTGGATGTAGGCGCGCTGGTGAACGCGGGCAGCACTCTGCTCTTCCGGATTGCACAGACCTCCACGCTGCGTACCTATTTGAACGTTCCGCAGGCGCAGGCCAGTTCGGTCCGTGCGGGCCAACCCGCGCGACTCAGTGTTTCGAACCTGCCGGGGCGGCAGTTTGCGGGCGCGGTTGCACGCACTGCCAATGCGCTCGATCCCGCCAGCCGCACGTTATTGGTGGAAGTTCATGTGCCAAATCGGGAGGGTGCGTTGCTGCCCGGCATGTATGCCCGGGTGGATCTGGTCAGTCCTCGAACCGACGCGCCGTTGCTGATTCCCAGCGATGCGCTTATCACTCGCGGCGAGGGGACGGAAGTCGCGGTGGTGCGCCAGGACCACCGGGTGCATGTCCAGAGGATCGAAGTCGGCCGGGACTACGGCGACCAACTGGAAGTGGCGGGGGGGCTCAGGGATGGGGACATGGTAATCGCAAACCCTGGAGATGCGGTCCGCGAGGGCCTCGAGGTCCAGCCGGTGCCCATCGTGGAGAAAGGAGCTCAGAAGTAATTTCGGCGAGCGCGGTGTTTCATCCCTGTTTTACAGAGGTGTAATGGCGTCCTAAGCCGCATGTTCCGAGCGTGCTTAGGAGCCGCGGCAAAATAAGCTGGACACCCGGCCCGAAACATTTTATGCTATCCGTGTGGCTGCGCAGTCCAAATGTCCAACTTATTTCTGCGCGATGCCTTAGCGGCGTGCCGCCCCTCAAGCCGCTCCGATGAACGCCTCCCAGCCCGCTCCCACAATCCCCTGAATCTCCGAAGGCGGCCGTGCCTGCCAGCGCACGTCCGATGTCCGTTTCGGGCTGGTATTGGCATCGTGCACGGTCGCCACGTAGAACCGATTGTCCGGCAGCGGCACCACGGCCGCCGCGGGGACCGCCCAGATGAAGCGCGTATCTTCGCCCTCATCGATCTCCGGAAACCGGTACTGTTGCCATAGCGATTTGTGGTAGCACATGGTTCCGCCGGCGATCCAGGGCCGCTGGTCGCCGGGGTGCACGTAGAGCCACGCGCGGTCGCCGTGGCGGTGGCAGAAATAGACGCTGCTCAGGCCGCAAGCGGAAGGCTGCGGCCTGCCCGCCAGGCCCGCCACCTGGTACGCCAGCCGCCACTCGGCCATCCAGTCATCATCGTCCCAATGCACAATCACGTCGCCGCGCGCCATCTCGCACGCCTGGTTGCGTTTTGCGCCGAGCGCACGCCGGCCGTTCAGGCGTACGTAGGTGATCGCCGGGTCCTGCGGAATCAGATCTTGCACCGGGTCGGTGCCGTCGTCCAGAATGATCAGTTCGCGGTTGGGATAGTTCTGGCGTTGGAAGCAGCGGATCGCCTGCGCCACGAAAGGGCGCCGGTTGGCAGTGGGCATGATGCAGGTGACCATGGGCTGAGCGGCCGGCGGCTCCCGAGCCGGCGCCGCGGCCCCTCGCGCCGGGGATTGCGCCAGATAAAACGCCAGATCCTCGCCCATCTCGGGCTGGCGGGCGGTGACCCAGCCCGCCGGGTCGACGTGCCGGCCGCACTCGAAGCTCCAGGCATTGCGCGCGTGACGCAGATAGACAAAGAGACCGCCGCCTTCGATGCGGCGCAGGCGCGCGCCACGATACACTGCTCCCCGGAGCAGCGCCGCATCTTCCGCCAGCGACGCGTTCGGATAGCGGTTCTTGTCCCAAACCTCGCGACGAAACACCAGGGTGCCGCCGTGAACGTCCTCGGCGAACATCCGCCGGTGGAGTTGCGGCGTGCAACTCCAGAATCGCCAGTGCGGCAGGTCGAAGAAGACCGTGCCATTCAGGCCGGTGATATCGGCCTCGCCGGAGACGATGGGGAGCGCCTGCGCGCTCAGCCGGCTCGGGGAGTACCAGTCATCGTCGTCCCACTGCGCGATAATGGCGCCCTGCGCCATTTCGCAGCCGCGATTCCGCTTGGCGCCGATGGTCATGCCCGGCCGCACGCGAACGTAGCGGACCTGCGAATTGCCGGCGACCATGGCGGCCAGGTCGTCGGGACCGTCGTCCACGATCACCAGTTCGCGATTGGGGTAGTCCTGGCGTTCGAAATAGCGGATGGCCTGGAGCGCGAATTCGCGGCGATTGCCGGTGGCCATCACGCAACTGACCAGCGGTGGAGCGGCCGCCGGTAGCACCACCAGGCCGGTAGCCTCCAATGGCGTTGCGGTGCTCGCAGGAAGCGGCTCCTGAATGCGGATGAGCGCCGCCGGAGCGAAGTGCTCGCATGCGTCGCCGCGGCAATGCGGCTCATAGGCGGCCGCTTCGCCGCGCAGCCGCAGTGTGCAGAAGCGGTCCTGGTAGCGCTGCTTGCTCGACTGGAGGAGCCGGGCCTCTTCGCGCGCGCGCCGGGCGGTGAAAGGCGGCCGGTACACATAAGCGGAACACGCCCACACGGCGCGGTAGCCGGCGCGTGCCGCGCGAATGTTGTAGTCCATCTCCCAGCAGGGTCCCAGCCCATACTGCTCGTCGGCGCCGCCGATGGCGCGAATGACTTCGCGCTTGACGGCGTAACAGAAATCCGCCAGGCTGTGGAGCGGCGCAAGCCCGCGCCACGCATTGTGAAAACGCCCGGCGGCGGCGCACGCGGTGGCGGCGACCTCAGAAAGGCTGCCTCCGGCACCCGGCAGCGCGCACTGTTCGTTCCAGGCGGAATTCGTAGAAGGGCCGGCCAGGCCGTTGACCGGGTCCGCATCGAGCGCCGCCAGCAGGAACTCGAGCCACTTTGGTCCGGGCACGTCACCGGCCTCAACGAAAACGATCACGTCGGAATCGCAGCAGGCGGCAAGCCGGTTGAACCATGCGGCAGGGCCGACCGGCGGCCCTTCCGGCGCCGCAACCACAATGCCGCGGGTAGAGAGGAAGTCGCGCGTGGCCGCATCCACGTGGGCGGGCAGCAGCACCAGTTCGAAGGGCCTCTCCGTGTGGGCACGCAGGCCTGCCAGCGTGGCCTCCAGGCGCCGCACCTCCTCGTCCACGTAGATACCGATTGTGACGCTCTTCATGATCTCCTCCAGCGGCTCAAGATCTGCGGGACCAGCGGCTGCAACTTCTCGTCGCCCGGCTTGAGCACCGGCCCGCCGAAATGAACGGTGGCGAATCCGCACGGGTTGGAAGCGTAATCGTAGCCTTCGATGCCTCCCGGCAGGCCATCGATCAGCGGGTAAAAGTAGCGCTGCGATGGGAGGCGCGTCGTGGGCCGGCCGTGAAAGAGGTGCGCGAACAATCCCTGCTCCCACGCCCACAGCGCGGAGACCTGGCGCGCCCCCGCCAGCATCCGTTGCGCCACCTGTTGCGGGTCGAACGGATTCCGCAACCAGTAAAACCCGGTGTTCATCGCAGCGGTCCGCGGCAGGGCCGTGCAGCCGAAAGTGGAACCCCAAATGGAAAGATAGAGCCCCTCATGCTCCAGGTCGGGTGCAAAGACCATTTCGGATTCGCGGAACGCCGCGAGGCCATCGGCGAGCGACCCCAGCACCAGAATGTCGTCGTCCATGAGGCAGAACTCGCCTGGGGCGCACAGCAGGCTGATGGAGGATTTCATGACGAACCAGTGCCGCAGGGCCATATCGGCGAGCACCGTTCCGCCGGAGCGCCGAATGTCTCCCAGCACCTCCTGGGTCGGGACGATCTGCGCGAATGGCAGCGCCTGCCGGAACCGCGCGTGTGTCTCCGCGGACCACTGGTGCTCGCCATAGACCAGCACCGCCGAGGGTGCATACCCGTTCAGGATCATGCTGTAGATGGCGAGAATCGTGCTTAGCGGCTCGCGCCCCTGGCAGAAGATTTTGAGCGGCGGACCTTCCGGTGCTCTCAGCTTCCGGCAGACATCGTCGCGAAACTCGAGGATGGGATCGCGCCGCCCAGCTTGCTCGAATTGGGCGCCCCAGAGCCAACTGCCGTCGAACTGCCATTGCGCGATTTCGAGGCAGTCCCCGGCCTCCACGCGAACCTCGCCGCGCCGCGGCCCGTGGGATTCGCGGTCCGCATGCACCAGTTGGCCCCGCCGGCGGATCAGCGAGCCGTCATCCTCCCAGAAAACCAGCGTGCCGCCATGGTTGACTCGCACTTGAAACACCACGTGAAAGCGCCGCATTTCGCCGCCGAAGAACGAATCGCCGCGAAATGTCTCGCGCCAGTCAATGGTCCAGCAGTTATGGTCCTCCAGCGTGCTCCAGCGCAGTTCCGGACGCAGGTGGGTGGGCGGCGCGTCCCATTCCGGATCGGAGATCCACGCGCGTCCGGCTTCCGCCACCGGCCGTGGCCAGGAACACCGCAGCAGTTCGTAGGGCCGATCAAGCATTCATCACCGCTTCCTTTGGTCGCGGCTCGGAGCGGTGCAGCACCTGCGGCGCCAGAGCCAGGGCGACTGTGTCGGCCGGCTTTTCCACCAGGCCGCCGAAATGCACGCTGGCGAAACCACAGGGATTCGAGCCGTAGTCGTAGCCCAGAATGCCACCAGGCAGGCCGTCAAATAGCGGGTAAAAGTAGCGCTGTGTGGGTAGTTCGAGCGTGGCATCATTGGCGAAGAGCGCGGCGAAGAAGCCCTGCTCCCACAGCCCCATCGGCCCGAGATTGTGGCTGCCGCGCAGCAGCAGCGAGGCGACGCGGTGCGGATCGTGCGGATTGCGCATCCAGAACAGGCCGGTGTTCAGCCGCCCGGTGCGGTGCAGGCTGCGCAGCCCGAGAATTCCACCCCAAAGCGAAAGATAGAGCTGCTCGTAATCCGCATCGGGAGCGAATGCGAAAACGTGATCGCGAAGAGCCTCCACGGCATCACGCACCGGGCCAAGGATGAAGATGTCGTCATCCATGAGGCAGAACTCCCGCGGCTCGCACAGCAGGCTGATGCAGGTCTTCATCACGAACCAGTTGCGCTGCGCCAAGTGCTCTAAAGGGGAGCCGCCCCAGCGCCGAATCGTGTCCGCGACCTCACCCGACGGAACGACCGTCGCAAACGGCAGCACCTGCTGAAAGAACGCGCGCGTGTCATGGCTCCACTGGTAATCGCCATAAAGAAACACCGCTTCGGGTGAGTATCCGCGCAGGATCATGCTGTAGATCGCGAGCGCGGAGCGTGCCGGGCAGGACCCCTGCGTATAGATCTTGAGGGGCGGACCGTCGGGGTGCGCGAGCCGCGACTGGACCTCCTCCAAGGCCTGCAAAAAATAGCACTCGCGCGCGACGCTTGGCACGGCCGCGGCCGCTGCCCCCCAGGTCCAGGCTCCGTCCAGTTGCCACTGCGCGATTTCCAGAAGCTCGCCGGCTGCCACATCCAGTTCGCTCGGCTGCATGGCGTGGGCCGTTCGGTCGCAGTGGACCACCTCGCCCGAGCGGCGGATGATCGAGCCATCGTCGTCGTAGAACACGAACCTGCCGGCGCCTGTGGTCCGGATCTGAAAGACCACGTGGAAACGCCGCATTTCGCCGCTCTGCCGGATATCCCAGGGCTTCAGCCCGGTGCGGAAGAACTCGCGCCAGTCGATGAGCCAGCACGGCTCGCCATGCAGCAGTTCCCACCGCGGCTGCGGCAGGTAGGGCATGGGCGCGACATCCCATTCCGGGTCCGAAGCCCAGCAGCGATTGGATTCGACTACCGGACGTGGCCAGGAGCAGCGAACGATCTGGAAGGGAGGATGCATATGCGGAGTACTCAGTTCAGACGAAGCCATTTGTCCTTCAAGGACCCAATCTTGTACTGCGTCTTGATTCGACTGATCTCACCTTTGATGCTGGAACCGGACGAGCGGTTCACGCTGGAGTTCAAGGGCCATACATTGCTCACGTCGTCCGGACCTCCGAGTTGCTTCTCCATGACGTGATCGCCATCCGTGGGCGGCGCCGCATTGTCGTTCCGGTTATAACCCCAGGTTTTCAACGTCCGGTTCATGGAGTTCTTGTTGGAGTCGCCGCTGGTGGGATCCCCAGCCTGGAAAACAAAACCGGGAGCGGTTTTCGACAAGGGATGGCTCAGCCCGATCGTCATGCCGGCCAGGCTCGTGCTGCCGCCGGGGCTCGCCGTGAAAGACGAACCGATGGCGGTTAAATCCCCGAGAGGCAAATTGTCGTCGTCGCCCAATCCTTTGGATTTTTTGGCAGCTTTCACGTCCGCAGGCGGCGCCAGGCGGATCGCCGGATAGCTCAGGCCCGGCGGTTTGAACCACTGGATGTCAATGGGGTTATCCTTCTTGTCGCCGGGATGGACCCCGGAGTGTTCGGTGACTATGGGCTTGTCATCGGGGCTCATCGAACCCGTCAGCGTGTAGTCGTCGCCGTTGATCTTCAAGTCGAGATGTTTGAATCCGTATGACGCCTGCCAGAGCGGGAATTTTTCGCGGATGGCCTTCTCGTCCAAACCGTTGGCATTCATCTGGTCAAGCTCTTTGGTGACTGCCGCCACCCCGGCCTTCCACTTCGGATCCTCGCCATCCTCATCCTTATCCTTGCCGCCCAGCAAGCCTTTGCCGATCGACACCGCCTTGTCAATCAGCCAGTCCAGCGCTTTATCGACCTTCTCCTGAATTCCTTTGACGATCTTGGCGATTTCGTTCCCCGGGCTTTCGATGCCGATCCAATCCGCGAAGAACCCGATCACCGGCGCCACGCTGCGGGCCAGGGCGCTTTCGACCCAGTTGGCGGCATCTGCGATGGCGCCCGCCGCAATCTTGTTGATGGAATCCAAGATCGCGTCAACCACCGCGAGAATCTTGTTCATCTTGGTTACGACGAACTGGATGGTAGTGTAGATGGTCTTGATGGCTTCGAGCACCGCTCCCACCGGGTTCGAAAGCAGCGCCAGTTGCTGGATGCCGGCCTTGACGACGTTCACCGTGATCCAGTTGGTAATGCCGCCAATCACGATATCCCACAGATCGGTGAGGCGGCCCTTGATCTCTTCCCATAGCCCGCTGAACCCACCGGTGATGAGAGCTTTGATCCACTTCCAGGCTTCGTCCAGGATCTTCATGGCCTTCGGGCCGAGGGCTTTCTCGAGCTTCTGGTGCAGTTTCTCGCTGGTGATGCCGAGAATTTGCAGCGCCAGGTCGAGCAGGCTGGGAAGAGTGAAATCCTTGGGCGGCTTCACGCCCAGGTCCGCCAGCGGGCCGAGGATCCACTCCAGCAGGCCATTCATGATGTGGCGCAGGATGTTATCGAGAAACTGATCGAACCCTTTCTTCACCGCCGCCAGCAGGTTCGACAGAAACTCCACCGGATGCATGATGATGTTGTCGAGGGCGCTCGCGGCCTTCCCCAGGACGCTCAGCATCAGGTCGAAATTAATGCCGGCTGCTTCCAGCACGAAGCGGATCACCGTGAGCGCCGCGCCGCCAAGATCGCCATCGACGAACACCTGGGTCAGGAAATCCATCACTACTTTCTGGATCTTCCCCCAGATGTCCGGAATCTTTACGAACGTGCCGATGATCGGGATGGCGCTGAGGATGTGCTCGATGATGAAGTCCTTGATCGGGTCCTTAATGCACGCCGGCAGGGCTTTCCAGAACGGACCCGCCACCAGACCCGGCAGCTCCTTGACCACGTTGGAGATGACGGAGACGATCTTCTGCAGAACGTTCAGCACCGGCTCGATGAAGGTGGAGAGCTTGTTAATTCCGTTGCCGATCGTGTTGAAGACGCTAACCACGCCGCTCTGCACCCACTCAGAGAGGCTGTTGACTTTGTTTTCCACCCACTGAATGGCGCCGGCCAGCTTACCGAGAATGGAATTGCTGCGCAGGCTGGAAAAAAATCCGGTGACTTCCTGGGCGATACCGCCGATCTGGCCGGCTACCCATGTGCCCGCGCTCGCCACCCGGGTGGCGACCCTGCCGATCGCCACTTTGATGGCTGGCAGAATCTTCTCGCGCAGCGACGCCTGGTTCTGGGTGACGCCCTTCTTGGCGCGCATATTCCCGACCATGTCGCCGGCGTGCTGCAGCCACTCGTGCACGGTTTCGCGCAGGTTGAGGATTTCATCCAGAGGCAGGATGGACTTGATCTTCTCGACCATCGCCTTGATCGGGCCGATGATGGGCTGAAGCTGCTCCTTGATCCAGTCCCACGCTTCACCGAGCTTCCCTTGCACCCATTGCAGCAGTCCGTTCTGGCCCTCGGGCTCGTCTCCGATGCCGAGTTGATCCTTCACCCACTTCCACGCGGCTGCCAGGGCAGAGCGAATCGGCTGGGTGCCGTCCCAGATTAATTGACCCAGGGCCTTGATGCCTTCCCAGGTGTCGGAAGCTACCTGGCCCAGGAAATCCACTACGGGAGCGCCGAATTTCGTCCAAAGGTCGCTGAAGAAATCGCCGATGGGCGCGAAGAACTCCTTGATCTTGTCCCACGCCTCCCCGGCCATGTCCTTCAGGACGTCCCCAAGCTTGCTCACCGCGTCGAACAGGGGCTGGCAATCGCCCCGGCCCAGGGCGGCAATGATATCCCCCGCGGAGGAGACCAGCGTCCCGAAGGTCTTTATCACCCCGGCGATGAAGCCGCCACCGTCGGACAGTCCTCCAAAGATGCCGTTGAACGCGCCGCTCAACTTGTCGCGCAGAAAGCCGATGATTCCCTTGCTGCGGATCTCCTGGAAAAGATCGATAAAACTCGCAGGCGCCACCTTCTTCACCAGATCCCAGAAGAATTCGACGCCCATCTCGATGACATTCCCGGCGGCGTCCACCAAGTCCCCGGCGGCGTTCTTGACGGCTCCCGCGAAACCCTTGATGCCGTCCCACACGCTCCGGCGTACCACGGGCTGGTCATCTTCGTCGCGCTTGGGAGCGTCGGGAGCGCGGCGCACCGCGGCGCCCTGCTGGACGACGTGCGTGACCTCATGGGCCATCAGCTTGGTGTTGTCCTGGGACTCGCCCTTGCCCAGCCAGATGTCGCCTTTGTGCGTGAACGCGCGGGCATTGATGGCGGCGGCCGCGTCCTGAGCGGCGGCGCCTTCGTGCACCCGGACGCCGCCCAGGTCGACTCCCATGCGGGATTCCAGCGTATCTCGCACCGCCGGGCGCAGTGGCGTACCGGCATCTTTCGTGGAGATGGCATGCTCGGCTGCCGCATCCATATCGGCCGCCTTGCGGTTGACCGATTCCCCGGAAGCCGTATCATCCCGCGATTTGCAGAGCACCGATGCGGTTCCCGACGCCCGGTGCTCCATTTGTTCTTGAGGACAAGAGCAGCAACGCTGAACCGCCGGCTCGTCTTTCTTCTCCTCGGCCGCGGCTCGCTGTACGGCGGGCTGGTCTTTCTTCTCCTCGGCCGCGGCTCGCTGCAGGGCGGGCTGGTCTTTCTTCTCCTCGGCCATGGCGCGCTGTACGGCGGGCTGGTCATTCTTCTCCTCGGCAGCGGCGCGCTGCACTGCGGGCTGGTCCTTCTTCTCCTCGGCCGCCGCGCGCTGTACTGCGGGCTGGTCCTTCTTCTCCTCGGCCGCCGCGCGCTGCACTGCGGGCTGGTCTTTCTTCTCCTCGGCAGCGGCGCGCTGTACTGCGGGCTGGTCCTTCTTCTCCTCGGCAGCGCGCTGCACCGCGTACGGATCTTTCTTCTCCTCGGCAGCCGCGCGCTGTACTGCGGGCTGGTCCTTCTTCTCCTCCATCGCCGCCCGGTGCACGTGCGCGTCCGCCGGTGCCGGCTCCTGCTCGCGCTTCTCGGTAACCTGTCGCTGTAACAGTTCCAGCCTCGAGATAGTGGGCTGACTCGCCGACGGACCGGATACGACGTGGTCGGCGGCGCGGTCGGCCTCGTGCTCCGCGGCATCGCCCGGAGCCCCCACTTTTACCTGGCGCTGCACTCCGCCGAGGGAAAATGGAGATGCCACCCGCGAGGACATCCACGCCGGCGTCTTCGTCGCGGGTGCGCGGGACACGGTTCCACTCGTGGATTGGTGAGTTGCGCGGGATACGGTTCCGGTTCCACTCGTGGAGCGTCGCGGTGTGCGGGACCGTTCCTTGCGCTGCGCTGTGGCGTAGGTTACCACAAGCCTCCGGGGAACGCGGCGAAGAGCCGATCATTGCCGGCCGGGCTTGGCTCCGCGCAGTCGATGGGCATCTCGGGAGTCTGACAGCCCGATTCCACCGAAGGCGGCCAGAGACGGCGGACGATCTGGAAATGGTGTTGCATATCGGCGCCTTAGGTCGGGCGGAGCCACTTGTTCTTCAAGGAGTTAATCTTGTACTGCGTCTTGATTCGCTTGATCTCCCCCCTAATCTTCGAGCCTGACGCTTGGTTCACGCTGGAGTTCAAGGGCCATACGTTAGGGACTTCGTCCGGACCTCCAAGCTGCTTCTCCATTACGTGATCGCCATCGGTGGTGGGATTCGCATTTTCATATCGGTTATACCCCCATGCTTTCAACCGGTCGTTCATTGCGTTTTTGTTGGTGTTGCCGGTGACTTTGTCGTCTGCCTTGAAAGGGTGACCCTTAGCCATTTCGGAAAATGGCGCTTTGAGCCCGATCGTCATACCTCCCAGATCCTTGCTGCCGTCGGGCTTGACCTCGAAGGATTTACGGATGGCCTTCAGGTCCGTAAGGGGTAAATGGTCGTCATTCTTCAATCCCTTGGCTTTCTTTTCTGCCGTCACGTCCTCCGGCGGCGCCAGGCGGATCGGCGGATAGCTTATCGCAGTAGGTTTAAACCACTGAATGTCGATGGGGTGCTCCTTCGTGTCGCCTGGAATCGGAACTTTTCTGTGTTTGTCCGGATTCAGATGGCCATGAAGATCGTAGTCAATGTCGTCCAGCGGCCTGAGTTCGAGAACCGTCAAACGATAAGCCTTCTGGATCGCCGGCAGCTTAGCCTCCACCGTGGTATAGGTGGCATGCGGCTCCTTGATCAGCGCCTCAGCTTCCGACATCGCGGAATCGAGGTCCTTCTGTTTTTGCTCCGGTGTACGATCGTCGGGCTTCTCCGCGGTTGCGCGGCGCTTGACTGGGATCTTACCTTGCTTGCCCACCATTTCGACGTGCAGGATCCAGTCCTGTTCCGATTGCGTCTTGCGGATTTCCTTGAAGTTGTGCTTCCTCTTGAGCGAGGCGATGGCTTTGTCGATTTCGCTGGTATCCAGCGGGTGGCTTCGGGAGGACTCAGCCAAGGTCTTCAGGTCCGCCAACGCGCTCTTCCATTCCTTGGTCACCTCCGGTGTGCTCGCCTTACGCTGCTCCGGGGTTTGTTTGCCGGCGCCGCGTTTCTTGGGACCGCCGGCAGCCTTCGGAGGCTCGACCTTCTTCGGCTCGGGCGGAGGCACCGGGTTCTCGGGTTCCACGCCCTTCCACTTGGATTTGCCCTTCTGTTCGCCTTTGCTCTTTGGGCCCACCTTGTCGTCCAGCAGATCCGACATGAACTTGTCGCGATCGAAGGACACTTCGCCGAACTGAACGTCCGGCACTTTTCCGGAGCCGATCACGTGCTCTACATCCATCCCGATTCCGAATTCGCCAGGGAGGGCGTATTCGAGAGACCCGATCGGCCATGTCCAGGTATGGTCCGAGATGGGGGACCACCACGGAGTGGAAAGTTCGATGAACAGGAACCCGTCCAGGCCCAGGTAGGGCTGGGCGGCAATCTCGGCGTGACCCTTGAAGTAGAACTCGCCTTTGCCGCCTTGGTCGGGCGGGAGTTTCTCGCGATAGCCGATGATGATGGGTTTGGCATCCACATAACCGCGAAGGCCGGCTTTGGCCGTGACCCCGGCTCCCGCCTTGATATCGTGCCTGAGGATGGTGAGGACCACGGCGCCCTTGGCCGTCAACGCCAACTCGGCAAATGCAGAGAGGTTAAAAGACGCGCTGAGGGCGAATTCCTTGGCGATGCGGGGGTCGGTGGAGTAACGACCCGAAGCCACAATGTCGTAGAGCTTGGCGGGTCCGACGGCGGCGTTGAAGTCCAGACTGATGGACGCTTCCAGACCGATGCCGCCCACATAGGGCAATCCATATTCGGCTTGGATCGGGAAGTAGAAGAGATTCCGGCTGAAGGGTTTCGGCTTCATCAACGGAACTTCTTTGTCGGGTCGAATCTCGCCGATCACCGTGATATGGCCTTGATCGTCGACGACCACTGAGGCGGCCCCCTTCAGCCAGTC
This sequence comes from Terriglobia bacterium, assembly GCA_020073365.1. GTDB lineage: Bacteria > Acidobacteriota > Terriglobia > Bryobacterales > Bryobacteraceae > JAIQFL01. Next base: position 17,231 of record JAIQFL010000212.1, read on the forward strand.
ATTGAAGCGGAAGGTGAGCGTGCCCCAACCCGCAACGGCGACTCCTTTGGCCCCGCGTTTCGCTTGCGGAGTAGGTTCTTGCTCGGCGGCGTCCCGAATGGCATCGGGACCCAGGTGTTCGAGTGCCACACCGCGGGCCGTGGCCGCGTCCGTGACGAGGAATGACACCGTGCCGCTGAGCTTTTCGTCCGCGTAGAACGCTGTGCCGCCGACGTCGACCTGGCCGTTTTTATAGTTGGCGGTGATTGCGCCGGTGAACCGCTTGAATTTCAAAGGCACGGAGCCGCTGCCGTGCAATTCTCCGGCAGGGCTCCGATCGATCTTCAGGGAGATAGGATCCAGGTTCGGTACCTTCGCGGTTGCCGCCGCGCTAAAGGCTACCTGCCCGCCAGTCAGTGCGAAGGATGCTTCGCCATTGAAGATCCCCGCGAGCCGGAAGTGGAATTTGGATATATCGAGTGTCAGGCGTCCGCCTTGGAACTGGTTCTGAATTCGTGCAAGGTTCGTCACGTCCATTCCGAGCCAGCCCATCGCGTTGGCGTTCTTGCGGATTGACTCGTGCAGCGCGGATGGGTCCTGCGGGACTTCCTTAGCAGCTTTCTGCCTGGCCTGTGTGATATGGCCCAGAACCACGTTCTTCCTGATCGAAAAGGCCAGAACAGGATGGATATCGACGCTACGCAATGGCTCCAGGGCCGGATGAACCAGAGTGATGGCCTGTTCGCCGGGAGTGTAAATCTCATGATCCTTGCCAAGCCCGCGGATTCGTATGGTTCCCTTGGCCAGCGTTTGATATCGCACGGGCACGACCAGTTCAGCCCCTTTGGCATCGGCGAGCGCCTGTTGCCAGGCGGCGGATAGCACGATGTTGCCGGTATCGAGCAGGATTGGCTCGGTGGGGAGCACACGTTCGGCCGGCGGCTTGGCGGAATGCGGCGCGTTTGCCGGCGTGTGCCCGGGAGGCCCGGACGCGCGGCGCACGGCGGCACCCTGCTGCACCACGTGCGTGACCTCGTGGGCCATAAGCTTGGCGTTGTCCTGAGACTCGCCTTTGCCCAGCCAGATATCGCCCTTATGCGTGAACGCGCGGGCATTCATGGCGGCCGCGGATTCCTGCGCGGCGGGTCCTTCGTGTACCCGGACGCCGCCCAGGTCGACTCCCATGCGCGATTCGAGGGTCTGGCGCACGTGCGGGCGCAACGGCGTTCCCGTATCTTTCGCGGAAATGGCGTGTTCCGCAGCCGCATCCGCGTTCATATTGTCCGCGGAGGCTGGTTCGTCCCGCGACTTGCAGAGCACCGAGGCCGTTCCCGAGGGCCGGTGCTGCATCTGCTCTTCGGGGCAGGAGCAGCAGCATTGCACCGCGGGTTGGACCTCATTCTCCCCGGTCTCCGCGCGCTGGACTGCTGGCTGGTCTTTCTTGTCCTCGGCTGCAGCAAGCTGGACTGCGGGCTGGTCTTTCTTCTCCTCGGCCGCGGCAAGCTGGACTGCGGGCTGGTCTTTCTTTTCCTCGGCTGCGGCAGGCTGGACGGCGGGTTGGTCTTTCTTTTCCTCGACCGCGGCGCGGTGGACGGCGGGCTGGTCTTTCTTCTCTTCGGCCACGACGCGCTGTGCCGTGGACTGATCCTTCCTTTCCTCCATCTCCGCGCGCTGCACCGCCGCCTGGTCCTTCTTTTCCTCCTTCATTGCGCGGTGCGCCTGCGTGTCCGGCGATGCCGGCCCCTGCTCGCGCTTCTCCGTGGCCTGCCGCGGTAACGTTTCCAAACGCGAGATGGTGGGCTGAGCGGTCGAAGGCCCTCCGACCACGTGATCGGCAGCCCGATCCGCTTCATGCTCCGCCGCATCGCCCGCAGCCCCGACTTTCACCTGCCGCTCGACTCCGGCCAGGGGGAACGGCGTCGCCAAGCGCGAGGACGTCCACGCCGGCCCCTTCGATTCTGGCGCTGGTGACGCTTTCCCGTTTCCCGGGCAGCCACAAGGCGCGCGGGCCTTGGTCTTTTTCTGTAGCGTGGTGAAGCTCAGGAGAGACCTCCCAGGAAGGCTGGAAGACGATGGACTTGGTGCCGCCTGCCAACCCCGACAGCGTTGCGGACAGCACGAAGGCGATCAGTTTATAGTGGTCCGGATTGTAGCCGAGTGAAATCGCGCGCTGCTCGCTTTCGCGGATCGCCTTGAGCACCTGCCCCATGGGGGAGTGGATGGTCCGGTAGATCAGCAGGAACCCGCCCAGGAAGATC
>JAIQFL010000652.1 GCA_020073365.1 Terriglobia bacterium
GATCAGGGCAATAGGGAGAGAGAGGTGGTGTTGCTGGGGGCGTGCCTCCACAGCCATCCTCAAGAACTCAAATCCAGGACTTCGTCGGACATTAACTTATTGAGGGCCAAAAATGGTCTTGACAATGGGGTCCACTTTAACGCACACGTTGCCGAGGTAAATCTCAGCCTGGATGGGCTAGCCATAGTTCGTGCTCTCCTCTGCGATGAGCCATTGAGGACTCTCGCCTTAAGGACGCCCGCTTCGTTCAAACTCGTCTTATATGTCGCGTTGAAGTGGGCTGGGTGGACGACCAATCCGGTCGACAGAGCCGCGAGAGAAACAGAGCGTGAGCTGCTCAAGACGATTCTGCAATCGCCGTTGGTTGACCCTTACGCATACCTGGAAGTCGTGGAGCCTTGGGCCTCCGATTACGGCGTTGGGTCGAAAGAGGCCGCCCAGGGGAGGAGAGACCTGCGGCGAGAATTGCGGGATTTGATTGCACAGCAGGCTACGGAGGTTGTCTTCAATTTACTTAAGATGCCGGCCGGTATTTCGCGTCTCGACGAGCCGAATCTATGGAAAGGCGCCAAATGGATGCTTCTCTTTCCAGACAGTCCACTATGGAGGGCGCCCCTAAGGGAGCGATTGTTCGAGACACTTGGACGTGCTCAAGCTGACGCTACGATCCATCAGAACTGTATCGATCTGTTGGACTATATTCTCGGCGCAGTGAATGGTGCGGAGGTGTCCACTCCGGATCACGTTAAGGCAATCATCAATGATGAGGAGTTCACGAATCGCCTGTGGACGGCGGTGGTTTCGCGCCGGATTCAGTACAGAATGCAGGAGAACGCGCTTAGTCAGCGCGATACACTCATCACACTCGGCGCCGTGGAAAGCGCTCTTCCGGTGCCGGAGTGGCTGGCTCAACGGCGGAGCCCTGCTGTGCCGTGATCGTCCCGCCCCCCCCACTCCTTTTTCTGGGGCAGACGGTAATGCGATCAATCCAGCCGGTACAGAAACGGCGTTCGGGGACATTGGACTTCGGAAGAAAGACCAAAGGAACAGAACCGGACTGGCGGGGGCCCTTGCTGCGTCTCAACGGGTAGGGCTTTCCCGACCATGTGGCTTGCTTCGGAGTGATGGAGGACGGACCGCCCGACCCAGGTGAGGTCACGGCGCACGAGGGCACAGTACGGCCACCAGACGGATTGTTCGCCAGGTGCCAAGATATCAGGTCCGTCGCCGGCTCGGGGCTGAGCGCTTCGTGACGGATTGAGCCGTGCGTACGACGGTCCGAGGCTTCCCCGCTTTGCCTTCGGGCCGCTCCGCTTGCGCGATGGCGGCTCTTACCAACTCCCGAACACCGGGAGCGTCCAGATCCGTCGCCTGCGCGATCCGGACGTGCCGAATCCATTTGCCCTCGCCACGCAGCAGGCCGTCCGGATCGGACAGCAGGGAGCCAAAGTTAAAGCCGAGGTTCACCCAATTGGCATGCGTGGTGGTGAAGACGAACGCGTCGCTGGGTCGCTCCGTGAAGGTGAAGTGGTCGGCGATGGTGTACACCTCGTAGACGAACTCGCTGGCTTCCGGAGCCTCTTCGAGGATCAGTTTTCGCACGGCCAGTGCGAGTTTCTGAATCACATCGCTGTAAGGCAGGAGGAGTTTGAGGTACTCCGGATCGGGTAGACGCAGGCGCACCCAGCCAGTGTATCCCACTGGTGGTTCGGCTATCCGGAAGTATTCATTTGGGCGTAGTCGCCCACCCTGATTTGTGGCGCTTGGGGTCCCGAAACGCCATCTGGGAAGCGCCCGCTATGGCGTCATACTGGGAGCGAAATTGTAGCCGAGAATTGTTTTGTATACAAACCTCCCAGCCAGAGTTCGTAACGGACCATTTGCCGCATTTCTTCATTCAACCCAAGCACCCGAACCGTCGCACGCCCGACGGGCGCCAACTGTCAGCACCAGCTTAAAAGGCGACCATTCGCGACGGCCCGAGTGGGAACCAGCAACGGCGAGGTAGGACCCACCGGGGGGGGCTTTTCTATATCCGCTTCTCTATAAGCCCCATCTGCGGGACGCGGTACGGAAACTCTATATGGGGCCTATTCTACAGGGCAGACTTCTGACCGACCACTTTTGTGTGTCGAGCGAAGCGGTTTGGGCTTATAGTGATCTCTGCGCCACTGTTCGCGATCCAACGGACGGGCCTTCGCTCTGCAATGTGTTGGTTTATTGAAGACTGTCGCCCGGCCGGACCATCGAGACGCTACCCAGGTCCTTCCGCACCAAAGCGCGGGGGCCGGAAATACAGCATCAAGGTCTCGATCCAATCCGGCCACTCGCAGGCCAAGACGGACTCGGAGCGGGCGCGAGGCCCAACTCCTCACGCCGATGTCGACGGCGCAGGCAGGGTAGTCCTGTGACCTAAGGCCGCCGCGCGTCAAAGGGCGAATCTCGGGTCCGGCCGTTCTCCCGTCCGGCCGGCGACGTGGAGGTGTGCCCTGGCTCCTAAGAACTGGCTCCCTGGTCCCGCTGATTCCGGCGATTCTGGTTCCGTTTTACAGCGGTGCTAACAGCCAACCTCCGGATCTCAACACCGTGCGGCATAAGGGTGCTGATTTGTGCGGAAAAATGTTCCCGCCAGGAGTCCTTGCGCGGATGAAAGAGCGCCGCCATATGCCCGGTCTCTGGATCGATTCCCGACAAGTTGGGACCTTTCTTCAGATTGCAGCTCCAACAGGCGAATGCAAGGTTGTCAAGGCTCGTCAATCCACCGTGTTACCTGGCCAGAACGTGTTCCATGTGGAATCCTCGGCGGAACGCCGCTTGCGGCAGGCGGCAATACTCGCAGCGATTGCCGGCCCGCCGCCGAACGGCCTCAGCCAGTTCACTCATGCAGGCTGCTGCAGGATCTGGCGGGCCTTCGACTGCCAGTATGCGAGGAGATCATTGATATTGATATACGCTTCCAGCTCAGCTTCTTCCTCGCCGGTCAGTTCACCTTCATTGGCTCGGACATTCAGTTCTTCAATACGGGCCGCATCCGTATCGGGAAAGTCGAAGGCCAAAATGCTTTCAGCGAGCGCCGGAGTCATCCCACCTTTGGGCAAGTCGAACACCCTCAGCAATACCTCAGCGTGCGGTTTGGCGCTAAACTTGAACGTAGCCATCTTGCCTTTATTCTACGCCTGCGAGAAAAGCTTGACCAAAAATGGACCAGAGCAACTCATGAAGAACCGACCTTACCTATTGGCGTTCGCAAAATACGGTGACAGGCAACGCTGTCCGGCCCAGGGGGCACCCCGCGCAAAGACGGTGCCTTGGGACAGCGAACCCTGTCACCATGTTTTGCGATCTTACCTGAAGAAGCTCGTTCTCATCCTCGCGGCCGCATCCGTCTCTCTGGCCTTCCAGGCAGAAAGAGGCCCGGACGTTGCGCGCTGGAAGCAAGAGGCCCGCAATGTCACCATCATCCGGGACGATTGGGGCATCGCGCACGTCTACGGAAAAACGGACGCCGACACGGTCTTCGGCATGATGTATGCCCAGGCCGAGGACGACTTCAATCGCGTCGAGACCAACTACATCAACGCGATGGGACGCCTGGCGGAGGCCGAGGGTGAGTCCAGGATCTACCAGGACCTGCGGATGAAGCTCTTCATCGACCCGGGCGCGATGAAGACGCAGTACGCCGCCAGCCCGGCGTGGTTGAAGTCCCTCATGAACGCGTTCGCCGACGGCCTGAACTACTA
>JAIQFL010000213.1 GCA_020073365.1 Terriglobia bacterium
GGGTGGGTGTGGACCTCGCCCGGCGGCAGCGCGGTCTTCGGTCCGCCCCTGGTGAATCCGGTCTGGATCGCCATCAACATGCTGCTGCGCGCGCGCGGGCTGCGGTTGGGCGCAAATGCCACGACCGCGCAATTGAACCTCGCGGAGACGTTCTTCGATGTGCAAGCCGCGATCGACGCGGCGGCGATCTGTGACCAGTCGGTGACCGCGCTCGTCGGCGCCGGCAGCGAGACGCAGTTCAAATTCCGCGGCACGCTGCAGGAGGAGAAGCCGCTCCGCGACTGGCTCCAGGAAGTTCTGATGAACTGCCTGGGCTACTACACGTTCTCGTTCGGGAAGCTCAAGATCGGCGTGCGCGTGAACTCCTCGACGGTCGAGGCCTTCACCATCGGGAACATCGTTTTCAACTCGCTCCAGTTGGCCCCGCTGAAACCCTCGTTCGATCACCTCACCGCCAACTTCGCGGACCAGGACTACAAGTTCGTCAACAACTCGGTCACCGTCTACGATATCGACCGCGCCACGCTGTTGGGCGGCGCGGCGGGTCCGCTGTTCCTGAAATCCAACGTCAACCTCTCCGGTACCTGCACCAAGTCGCAGGCGGCGCGGATCATCAGCATCCGGCTGCGCGAGGAGTTGGGCGGCACCAGCATCGCGGAGTGGAAGGCGGCGCGCCAGTTGGTGTTCCGCACGACGGTCCTGGCGCTCAACACCGAGCCCGGAATGGTCTGCTCGATGACCCATCCGGACATGCCGGGTGGCTCGGGCGAGTTCCGCGTGTCGTCCTGGAAGCTCAACAAGGACTACTCCATCGACATCCAGGGCCGCACGACCACGGACTCCATGTACGATCTGGTCGCCGGCCCGAAGCCCGCCGACGTGGTGGCCAGCCCGGTTCCGGACGAGAACCTCCAAGACACTGGAGTTCCTGGCATCGTCACCGGCGTCCCCACGCTCACCGATTACGGCACCTACGCGGTGAACAACATCGTTATCCTTCCCGACGATTCCGGCAACACGAATGTGGTGGGCGCAACCGAGATCGCGCTGGGGCTCTACTACGTCGATGAACTGGCGACCGACCTGTGGGCCAGTATCGACTCGGCGATGGACGCGACGACCGATCCGGCCACGGTAAACTGCACCGTCAATCCGGGCACTTCGCGCGTGTTCCGTGTGGGCGACTTTGTGGTTTTCAACGATGAGGCCGCGGACATGAACCACGCCGACCGCCGGTCCTATGAATGCGCCCAGATCGTCGGCCCCGGCAGCACCGGCGATGTCGTCCCCACTGGCGGGTTCCAATTCCAGCGGGCGTATCCGGGCGTGGATCCGGGGTTTGTCCACCTTCGGGACGCTCATCTGCTCTCACCTGGCGGCGACCAGGTTCTACAAGCTCGACTCGAAGACGTTCACCTACGCAGTCAAGAAAGGCTTCTTCCGGACGCCCAGCCTGCCACCGCGTGTCGAGGCAACGATCCCGTCCGTGTGCGTCGTGGCGGCCCTGGTCGGTGTGGCAAATCACTTCGGCTACGGGCCGTTCACTGTCTTTCCCCAAAGCCATCACAACGAGCCTTTCATGCCCGGCGACCGCACTTGCTCCGGCGGCGCATACACGTTCCAGATCCCCGGTTCGCTGGCGGCGCAGGATAACGTCGCAATCCCGCTCAAGGTGCAGAACGCCGCTTCGATCCGGTGCGTCTATGCGTACCTCCAACAAGGGACCAGCGATGGCCAGTCGGCGTACGTCGTGAAGTACTCGACCGATGGCGGCGCGACGTGGAGCGTTCTGGAGAAGATGGGAATCGCGCAGAACCTCGGGACATCGTTCAGGAACACCTGGGACTTCCTCGTCTCGCAAGGCTACGGCAAACCGGAGACGCGCCGCCTGCCGTACGACGACTACGGGCTAGTCACCACCGCGCCCATCACCGGCAGCGGGGTGATGCAAGCAGTGGCCACGGCTTCCTATGACGCCTCCACTAGCGGGCTGGTGCCGGGCGATTTCGCGTTCCTGGAGTTCGGCCTGGCCAACGAGGAGCACGTGAACGTGATCTCGGTGGATACGGTGAACCAGACCTTCACCGCCATCATTACCCAGGACCATCCGGCTGGATCGAGCATCCGGCCTACGATCTGGCCGACCGCTGTGCTCCTCGAGGGAAACGATTTGGCGTTCGATATCAAGGCCGTCGCCTCGCCCAACGCTGGCTCCGATCTCACGGTTGTGGTCCAAACGTAATGGCGACCGAACCGCTTCACATCTTCGACCCGCGTCGGAACTTCCAGTTGCAGGGCTTCGCCGGGCGCGCCGCGACCACCACCGTCCACGACGCCACGGAGACCGGTGTGTCCATCTCCGGGATCTTCCAGGCTGCGGAGGACTTCGCGGTTCTGGGCTGGTGGAACGCTTACGACTACTTCAACCACCTCCGGCTGAAGCACCTGCCCATGACCGATCTCTCGGGCCTGAAACTGGAATTCGACATCGAATACGACCAGACGCTCGACGGCGCGATCCGCCTCGATGCGGCCAAGTACCCATCCGTCTCCTGGGACGCGATGACGTTCGTCACGGGCGCAGGAGACAGCCACGACGTGCGCCTGCTCGATCACACGACCGTGGTGTCCGGCAGCGAGACCGCCGCCGCGGTCCTCATCGATATCAACGGCGACGAGAACATGGACGGCGGGATCGATTGGCTCCACCTCTACTTCCGAGATACCCGATACACGGTGACCAGCACGGACTGCCGGGTTGAAACTCAATTGAGCGCCGCGGTGAAGGCGGGCGATGTGAGCTTGCCGGTCGGCAGCACGGCGGGTTTCGCGACCGCTAATGGCATCTGGATCGAACGGGCCGGCACAAATGAGGAGCAGACGACCGTGATCGGAGTCGGAACGGGTGCGCTCCACGCGAGCGTATCGATGGGCCACCCGACCGGTTCCTACGTGACCCGCAAGACGAAGGCCTGGCACGTGGCGCAGAAACTCGCAGACATCGTCAACACGGCGGGCGCTTCCGTTGCCGGTAGATTTGGTCCGGACCAGAGCGGCGTGATTCACGCGCAGGCATGGGCCAGCGGGCCGAGCGCCGGCGGCATCACTCTGACCTTCGTGCTGGGCACCGGGGCGACATCGCGGTTCGGGGAACTCGGGAATCTGGATCGCGTCTTCGTGGCTCACGGCCGCACGCTGGCCGGCGCTCCGGTTGGCAGCGGGCAGGGATTCCACTGGACGGCGGGCAGCGGGGCCACCCTCCTGTTCGCCAATGGCGACAACAACACGAAGTACCACGTGACGCTCGACTTCACGCAGACCTTGGTGGACAAACTCGGCGCGGTGGTCCCAATGAGCGACTGCCGGAAGATGTACATGGTCTTCGCGCCGCGCTTCGAGAACGTCGAGCAGGACCTCCAGGATGGTTGCTTCCTCGCGGCGGGCATCGGCGCCTCCGATGCCACCTGGACGGTGGACGACTCCTCGAAGCTCACCGGAGGCCGGTACTTCATCGGCACTCCAACTGTGGAGGAGCGCATCCAACTGCTGTCCGTGGTCTCGGGAACCCAGATTACCGTGGCGCGCGGCTTCGAGGCGTCGACGCCCGGCACATGGCCGGCGGGCACGCGCCTCAAGAAGCTATCGCCCGTCTCCGGCTTCCCCGGCAACGTCGAGTGGGGATGCACGATCTCCAACATTGCGGTCACTGGCAACGGGAGCCTGAAGGTCGGCGGCGGGTCGGATAGGATCGAGGAAGCGGACGCGCGATGGAAATACACAGGTTTTTGGGAGGACTATGCCTATGGCGGCACCTTCCCGTCGCAGTGGTGGAGCGAAGGGCACGCGAAGCGCACCGCACCATCGAACGCGCTCGACATTCGCAAGGTCACGCTCCGGTACTCGTACCCGCGTCAGCACGATCTCTACCTTGGGACCTTCCTCAACACCGATTGCGGCAAGGTCACCGTCTCCGTCGATGGCGTGGCAACCACGCATGATCTGTACTTGGCAGAGTACGGCGGCACCACGGCCAATCTGAAGGTGCGCGGCGGCGTGGCGGCGGGCAACCATACGGTGGAGATCACCGCCACATTCACCAAGAACGCCGCCAGCAGCGGGTACTACTGCTACTTCGATTACCTCTGGCCGCTCGAAGCCCAGGACGTTCCGGACGCGCCGCAGATCTATTCTGACGTTTCCCTCGCCATGGACTTCGACACCGACCACGGCTACAAGAAGCCTCCAGCCTGGCATCTCTGGCAACTCCAGAAGCTCGGCTTCAAGGGCCACGCCGACGTGTATATGGGCATCTTCTGGAACAATAAGCGGCGGCGCATCAACGCTACCTATCCATACGCCACGGTGGCCCTCTCCGGCACGCCCGCCGCTGGCGACGTGGTGTCGTTCTCAATTGGCGGCACCACGGTGAGCCACGCCATCGGGTACGGCGAGACGTTGCAGGGAATCGTCTCCGACATGCGCGCGATCATCAATGGGCTGTTCTCCGGCGTATGGGCCGACGATAACTTCGGATCGAGCGCCACGCTCCGCATCCAATCGAAGGCGCCGTCCTGGACCTACATCGGCGTCGCGGTGAGCGCGCCGAACTCCGTGACGCTCACGCTCACGGACCACCTCGGCACGGCTGGCGCCGACGGCGATTGGGAAATGATCGACGCCGTCTCGCCGGTCATGACCGAGGGCGCGCGGAAATGGATTCGCGACCTCGCCAGCCAGTTCCAGGCGGCGGGCATCAAGGCTTCCTTCGCCTTCTCGATGGAGTGCTATCTCCCTCCGGCTGCGATGCGCGCGAAGTACCTGTCGTACACCGGCGGCGTCGTCTCGCCAGGCGCGGACGTCGACCTCGGCGTCCCGTCCCACCAGATGCACTTCGGCACCCGGGTCCGGGCGTACCTGCGCCAGATGTACAAGGAGTGCGCCGACCAGATCGCAGCGGCAGGCCTGCCGGTTGTGCTCCAGTTTGGGGAGACGCAGTGGTGGTATTTCGACAACAAGGCGCAGGACGTGAACGGCGGGATGCCGTATTACGACCAGGACACGATCAGCGACTTCGCCGCAGCCAAGGGCCACCAGATCTGGCCGTTCCTTGCGAATACGGATGATCCCGTCGGCGACCCGGCACATCAGAACGAAACCGCCGATTTCCTGCGCGACCGCATCTGGGCCTACTGCCAGGACGTGATCACATACGTTCGCGGATACCATCCCACCGCCGTGTTCGAATGTCTGTGGCCCCTCGATGCGAACCAAGGCGGGCCGAAACCCAGCGCGAAGTTCCGCGCGCTCAACTACTATGTGAACCTGCCGAACCAATGGAAGAACTCCTCCTACGGGATCAAGTATTTCCGGTGCGAGGGCTTCGACTATGACGTCTGGCAGAAGAACTCCGGTTTGATGAAGCAGGCCATCACGTTCGCCAGCACCGCGCTCGGCAGGCCGGCGTCGGAGTGCATGTTCCTCTCCGGGCTGTACGGGCCACCGGACCCGCCCATGGCCCAGGCGTATGGGATGTGGCTCCCGCTGAAGCTCTACTCGTTCTGCTACTGGGCCTTCGATCAGTTCTGCCTGAACTCCCGCCCAGACCCACTGGAAATCGCCGGCCAGATGCAGGTGACCGGCGCGCAGTACTTCAAGCCCAACGCCACGCGTGCCCTCGAGTCGGTGATCGCCGAGCCAGTCGGGATCGTGGCGGGTGGCGCGCTCAATCGCTTCGAAGCCAACCGGGCCAAATGCAATGTCGTCTAATTTCCCGACCGCCCTCGACGCCGCCTCGACCCTATACTCTCCCGTCGATGCGTTCTCGACCAAGCCCCTGGAAACCACCGCCAACGGAGCTATCGGCGCGGGCGACTCCACCATCAACGTCCCTTCGACCATGGGAGGATTTGCCGCCACGTTCGGCATCCTTTCCATCGACGACGAGTTGATCGTCTACACCGCGAAGACTGCCACGCAGTTCACCGGTTGCCAGCGCGGCGCGTTCGGGACGGTTGCCGCCAGCCATCTCACCGGCGTCTCGGTGAAGGCCAACATGGTCTCCGGCTTCATCACCGCGCTCCAGTCGGCGGTGCAGGCCATCGAGAACGAGCTCGGCACGGCGGCGGCGCGGAACTACGTCCTGAAGAACGGCGCGGTCACGATTACCGGCCTGAAGACGTTCCAGGACGGCGCGGAATTCGGGTCGGGGAACAAAGCCACTACGGGCCTGGTGCGCCTGCCCAACCTCGGTGCGGTGAAATGGCGCAAGGCCGACAACTCCGGCGACCTCGGAATGGCTCTGAACGCCAGCAACCACCTGGCGATGGACGCCATCATCGACTTCGCGGCGGGCCAGACGTTCGGCGCATTCTCGTACCCGGATGCCACGACCACCAGCAAGGGGATCGTACAGATCGACCCGGTCGGCGGGTTGGTGGTGGCGGCAGGGGTGGCCTCGTTGGCGGCGACCGGCGTCGTGGCAGGCACGTACCCGAAGGTCACCGTGGACGCCAAGGGGCGCGTCACGGGCGGCACAACGTTGGTTTCTGGCGACCTCCCCGCCCACACCCATGTGGCAACCGATATCGTTTCCGGAGCGCTGCCGTTCACGATCCAGAAGGCGGGCACAGCCATTGGGACGCGCCGGGCGTTGAACCTGATCGAAGGCGCGAACGTGACGCTGACCGTCGCGGACGATGCAGGGAACGACCGAGTGAACGTCACGGTGGTGGCGGCTGCAAGCGGCGCCACCCACAACCTCCTGTCAGCGACGCATCCGGACACGGTGGTCGCCGCACCGGTCCTGGGCGATGTTGTCGCGGCGAACGGGACTCCAGCCTGGGCGCGCCTGGCAGGGAACACCACCGCGACCCGGAAGTTCCTGCGGCAGACCGGGACCGGCACGGTGTCCGCTATCCCAGCGTGGGACACACTGGTGGTTGGGGACATCCCCGCCCACACGCACGCCGAGTCGGACGTCACCAGTCTGGCGACGGATCTGACAAACCGCCCGGTGAAGGGTGGCGCATGGGCCGTTTCGAAGGCGGCGGTGATCAATTCCTCCGGCCAACTGGACGGCGCGGCCGGAACCGCCACGGACTGCGTCCTGGTGAACGGCAGCAACTCGGCCAAGGCGAACGCCACCCACACCCATGCCGCCACGGACATCGTTAGCGGCACCCTCGATAACGCGCGCACCTCGGGAATGGCCACCGCGACGGCGAGCACCCTGGTTCTGCGCGATGGCTCCGGCGGTGCTTCCTTCGCTTACGTGGCGGCAAACAACCAGTGGGCCTACCTGGACTCCCACTTCCAATCGTTCGAGTGCGGCGCCTACCAGACCGTGGGCGGTCCCTTCGAGAACATGGCGAAGTACTCCGAGGACTTCACCGTCGCGACCTGGGACAAGAACGGAGGATCGTGCTCGCTCACCGCGAACGCTATCGCCGCGCCGGATGGCAACACCACCGCGGACACCATCACGGCCGTGACCGCCACGCCGGTTATTCAGCAGCAGGTTGCCGGCCTCGTCTCCGGCGGGCAGTACACGTTCTATGTGTGGGCCAAGGTAGCGTCCGGAACGAAGCAGGTGTCCATCGCCATCGTGGACAACGCCTATGCCGGTTACCTCGCCGGTCCTACGAGCATCACGCTCACAACCATCTGGCAGCGAACCAAGATTACCGGCACGCTGGCTGGCGGGCAGAACGGGCTCTGGATCGTGGTGCGCCAGTTCGCCGGCAATGGCGATAACTGGACGAGCGGCACCATCTACCTGTGGGGCGCGTGCCTGCAGCAGGGCAACGATCCGAAAAACGGCTACGCTCGGACGTGGGCATCGCAGACCGCCTTCGTCTCGGCCGGAGTCGCGTGCGGCGCGGTGGTGATCTCGGCGAAGGACAACGCAGAATCACCGCTCCGCGTCTACGGACCCGGCTCGAACCTGGTCGACCACCGGCTGCTGGAGGTCACATCCGGCGGCGAACTGATCCTGGCGGGCGGAACCGGCAACGGTTACCGCCTCGCCGAATTGATGGGCGCCACGAATCCCTCCGGATGGTCCGGCGTTATCAAGGTGAAGAACCCTGCGGGCTCCACCGCGGGCTACCTCCTGGTCTACACGAACGCGTAATTCAACGAAAGGACAAACTGATGAAGTTGACACTGGATCACACCCAGCGCCTGAACCTGCACGCGCTCTTAGGCGCGCAGCGTGCGGACGTCGGGTCAATTCGCGCGATCTGGGCGGTGCAGGACAGGCTCGCCCTCGATGCCAGCGAGGAAGAGCGCATCGAACTGAAGCGCGAGATGGTGAACGGGGCGGAGCGGACGGTGTGGAACCCCACCCTCTCGGTCCCGCCCCAAGACTTTGTGTTCTCCGATGTGGAGGCGGCGCGCATCAAAGCCGCGATCCAGATGTGGGACTCCTACTCGGCCAATGCGGATCGCCGGTGGTTTCAACCACTGGTTGAGGCGCTCTTCCCCGGTACCGATCCACACAAAGCACAGGACGAACTCTGATCGGCCAGACGCCCAGCCTCTCTGACACCGCTGCTTTGTGCTCAAAAACGCCCGCAGTACGACCCTGGCCCGAATACGCACACGGTGTTGCCGCCGTCTTGAAGAAACAGCCTTGACTGGGTGGTCGGCAGCGGTGAGTTCGTAGACAGCCCGTCACGCTTTTCAATGCGTCGCCGCGTGGTACGTATGCACAGGCTTCGCTTACGGAAACGCCTGCCGTGATGTCAGCGAAGGTTGTGCCCGAAGCGCCAGTCACTCTGCAAACTCCTTGGGAAAACCAGTCGCCGTAAGCCAGATCGCTGCGAATCCGTACCTCAGCGAGCGCGTCTGGGGAGCGGTCCGAGAGGACTACAGCCCCGTACGGCAACACCTGAGAATATCTTTCGCACGATCACGCGATGGTCCTACTGAGCCAGCTTCGCCAGAACCAACGCGAGTGGACTGTCGCTGGCCAACGGCGCCTTGCATTCCTTCTTCCGTGCTTGCCATAGTTGTTCGGCAAGATCCACATTGGACTCGGACTCTTCATTCTGGTGTGCGGCGGTCACATGGGCCTTTAGCGCCTTTCCAGCCTTGTCGAGCAATAGCTCTAAGTCGGGTGATGGATGTTGATCGACACACTGACTGGTCTCGGTCAGCCCAAGCTCGACCAGCTTGACGCTCCGGCGAAATCGCTCCGACTGGCCGAGGCCGCGCACGGTGGGATCAAGAAGGAGCAATTGGTTGCAGATATCCAGGCGTTGCAGGCTGGCTTGGTTATTCGGCGCCAATCGTATCGTCGTCTGGAAATCTCGCTGCGCCGCGCGGTAGTTGCCCCGGGCGAAGTCAGAGTCTCCCAGGCCCGCATATGCATCGGCACTTGTGGGGGCATCGTGCAAAATCTCGCGAAATACATCGGCTGCTCGGGCCGGAGAACCCGCCACAAGAAACAGCCGTCCCATCCGCAGTTGAGTTTTGAGATCGCGAGGAGCTTGATCCTGAACCGAGAGCAACTCGGCGAGCAGTTCTTCTTTGGAGTTACGCTTCGCCAGCAGGTCGATCAATTCGTACCTCACGCGGAGTCGGTTTTCGGCCGCATCCTCGTCCCATTGGCCATAGATTGCACGGTGCAAATATGAAATAGCTTCCGCGAATCGCCCTTCTTTGACCAACGCGCGGCCCATGAGCTTGCTGGCGAAGCCGTCGCTGGAATCATTCTGCAGCAGTTCCGTCAGCGTCGCTTCGGCATTGGCTGTCATTCCAGCGGCTAGCTGCGCCTGCGCAAGCGTCCGCCGATAGTCGCGATTGCCTCGCTCAATCAGAATCGCATCCTCAATCCGGTTGATCGCCTCCGCATTTTTCCCAAGTTGCATCAAAGCCTGGCCCTGCTGGAACAGGCGCGCGGCCTCGACCCCGGTCTCTGCCCGCTCCATCCCCGCAAGGAACATGTCGGCGGCAAAAAGAGCCGCAATCGCAAGCAGGACCAAAACCATGGTTCCCAAGAAAGATCGTCCTGCAACGGGTTTGGGTGTCATTCGATCGGTTCCTTAGGGGTGCCGCGCCCCGCGACACCGTAAGCGTTCATGACGTCATCGAGAGCGACAATTCCAATTAATTGGCGAACATTCGCGCGGCTGACGACGGGTAGAACATTGAGCCTGGAGCTGCCCATACGTTCCAGAGCCAAGCTCAAGCTGTGGTCGGGATGCACGTGCGGCAGTTCTTCTGCGGTGGAGTGGCCACTCTTCGAGTCTTCTCCGAGAATCTCTGCAATCGTCCTATTCGATCCTCCTTCGGCCAGCGCGTGTTCGATCTGGCTATTACGAACCATCCCCCAGAGCGCACCCCCGCTGACAACGGGCAAGGCGTCTTCAGGACCGTTCTTGAATTGATCGAGTGCCGCGGTAACCTGCATCTCTGGCGACAAGACGGCCGACGCGGAACGCATCGCTTCGCGCACCTGAACCCGCTCCGCTTGCGAACGAGAGTGCAGGGTGGGTAGGTGTACACCTTCCTGGTAAGCGAGCGCTTCATAGATCGGTTGTCGCTGAAGCTTATGTGAAATAAAGAACGCGATCAGGTTGGAGATCATCAGCGGAACGATGATGGTATAGTCGCGCGTGATCTCGAAGATCATGATTACCGACGTAAGGGGCGTACGCACGATTCCGGCGAATGCGGTTCCCATGCCGACGAGCGCATACGCGCCGGGGCCTGCCGTGATGTTAGGGAACAGAGCGTGCGCGACACCTCCGACTGCCGCGCCCATCATCGCGCCAATGAAGAGGCTCGGGCCAAAAATGCCGCCCGCGTTCCCTGAGGCATAACAGACTGCGGTCGCCATGATCTTGAGCACTGCAAAAAGCACGACGAGTTTCAAGACGATATCACCGTTCAAGACCTTTTCGACGTGGTTGTAGCCAACCCCTAACACCTCAGGGACGAAGTACCCCATCAGCCCGACCGTCAAGCCACCGGCGACCGGCTGAAACCAAACCGTCCACTTCGGCAAGCGCATGAACCACGCGCGAAGTCCCAGCAGAAGTTTGACAAAACATACTGATCCCAGCCCTCCGACCACGCCCAGTACTGCATAGACGCCGAATTCCGCGGGATGCACCAGCCGATAGCCTGCTACGTGGAAGAGAGGATCGTCGCCCAGAACAAGGTGCAAAACCATCCAGGAGGTGGCTGAGCTCAGCACGACCGAGCCTAGGACCGCCGCGTGCAGATCGCCCATGATCTCTTCGAGCGAGAACAATACCGCCGCAATGGGCGTATTGAATGCCGCCGCCAGCGCCGCGGCACAACCTGCCGGCACGAGCGCCTTCACCTGCTTCGGGTTCAGTCCCAGATTGCGCGCGACTACCGACGCCAATCCCGCGCCAACCTGCACCGACGGTCCTTCGCGCCCGAGTGCGATTCCGCTGGCGAGCGAGGCTGAGCAGCAGAAAAACTTCCCTAGCACGGTCCGAAAGAGGATTCGTCCATCGTTGATGAATAATGCGAACTTCGTCTGCGGGATTCCGCTGCCTCGTGCAAACGGGAAATAGCGCGCCAGAAGGTAGCCCGTGCTGAGCGAACCGAGAACCGGAACCAGAATCCGGCGCCAGCCCGATCCTCCCGCTGGATACATACGGGCCGCGAGACGGCCCGTCAGCAGGATAAACGCCACTACAACCAAGCCGACCAGAGCGCCGATCACCAGGCTGAGGACAAGCGACAACTGGTCGTCGCTCTGTCGGAGTCTCTCCAGGCTCGTCCTGAGCTTGGCAATCCAGGATGGGCGCTGATTGCTATCCATGGTTTTGCGCGTAGAACGGAAGCAGCGGAAATGCTAGCCTCTGCCCTGTGTTGAAATACGGGCGGGATAACCGACGTACTGCCAACTCCATCGATGGTCCGAACCCTTATATACATTATCGCCGAGCAAGCCCTTCGCGCGCATTTGTGACAGCTTAACCCGCTGCCGGCGAGTGCTTGATCTGGATAATCGCGAAGAGCGCCTGAGCAATTCGCGCATATCGCCGTCGCGCTGGATTGGGCAGTCCGGATGCGCGACGCCAGTACCTATTGCGCAGTTGGGCATTGGAATCGAAGTGGAGCGCGAATTTCCGTCGGCCACGACAACGATTTTGGCATCGAGAAGGCCGGCCCGACACGAGGCCGCCGGCCGGCACAATTGGCAACGAGGTTCAGACCGGGCCTCGGCGCCTACGACCACACGTCACGTCACGTCGCGTGGGTTCTCTCTCTGTCTACCCGGCGCTTTCGGAGATCGAGGCGGCGGCCTCCGCCAGCCCAAGAACACGGTAACGCTGGCGCGTTACGGGGGAATATCGCGCAGTTGTACGGGCATTCAAAGTTGACGAATCGGTGATCTCAGTCGAGCGGAGGGAAACGAGAGCGGGGCTGTTCTACAGGTCGTGAGTCCCACGACGGACCAATCGGCGATCGCGCCGGATGTGGCACATCGATTCTCCAGGAACGCGATCAGACAACGACTTAACCGTTGTGAAATCAACATGACGAAGGAATATCTCTTGCCGGGCTCTGGCTATTAGTGACGGGTGGTCGCATCTAGGCTCAAACAAGTACCGCAAACATGTCGACCTCCACTCTTGATCTCTGAGGAGCTTTTCAATTGACTCACCTGACGTATACGTTAAGCAGTCTGCCACACGGAAGGATGTCGCTAGCATCGTCCTTGCGAACTGTTCGAGGCTTGACCGGCCGCGCTTTCCTAACTGCCGCGCTGCTGTCCGTCCTGACCTTGACCTCACATGCACAGCCTAGTCCAGGGGTATTTGGGCCGGGCCCCGGATGCAACCTGCTCCCCGCGCCTGCTTCGGTGGGCGCCACGGTTGACCTGTCATACTTCGGTCCCCCGCCATCCGAGAACAATCCCAGCCTGGTGGGCCCGGTTCAACTGCTCAAGTCCGGCCAAGTGGATCTCGCAAAAGGAACCGTCACCTTGCCTCTATATCGCGGCTCGATGGCAGGCAACGGCAAAGCTGTCTGGTATATCCTGACCGAGGCCAGCGATCCGGAAGTCGCATCGCTTCTTGGTTTGAATTTCTCTGCGAAGCTCAATTTCGCTGGAAACGGGGCTCGTACGGCAACCTTTGACAGCGACAACAACCTGGTGTTCGACCGCGGGACCGTTGACTTCAAGCCCGCCCGGAGCGTCACTCCAGGTTCACCTTCGGCCCCATTTCCTCCTTCGGCGGCGCAGCCTGGATCGGTGGGCGATCAAGCATATAGTCCCGTAGTCCGCGTCGGTAACATATATTACAACGCTCCGATCGTGGCTTTCGATGTCGCGGCGGGGGATATCAATTTTCCGAGCGGCAACGTGGACTACACCAAGGCTCACGACGAAATTCTCGCCATCGACACAACCGCCGGAACGGTGACCTTGCAGATGGTGAATGGATTCAGCTTCGGCCGTCCTCTTTGGTACATCTCGACGGACGCAAGTCTTCCAGACGTCGCGGCGATTGAAGGCGCTACCTACGCTCCATTGATGCAGGCCCTGACCACTGGCAGAGACGACAGTTTCAGCAGTCCGGTGGAACGGCTTTTTATTGCGGTGAATGGGCCGTCCGAGGGCGGGTGCGCCAATCCAATGCGGCAGGGCCTGTTCGCAGCCCTGACCGATGGCCATCGCCCCAATAACGTGTTCGGTGGCATTCCGACGATCGCGCCCGATTACAGCCCTCTCTGGAATGGCAACCTCTACGAGTGGACTCAGGACGCGGTATCGAAGGGATATCGAGGTCAGCTTCGCGAAGAATTCCAGATTCTGACATACGTGCAGGGCGGGGTCCTAACAGGACCGAATGGTGCCAAGTTCGGAGACAGCAAGTTCATTGTGAACTGTCCGGTTATTCAGCGGTTGAATTAGCCGTTGGTGCAAATGCAAGGTAGCCCGCCGGAGACCAAGTCCGCCGGCGGGCGACCGCGATCGTACCTGGCGGCACAGTATGCGTCGGCGAGATTGGAAGCCGCCCACCAGCCGAATTGTGGGGAATCGATAAGCATGCTGAGGCTCCTTCTCCCGTTCTTCCTATCGTCTGGTGTCCGGCATACGTGCCGTTCCTACCCACAAACGCCGCCGTCGGTTGCCCGCCTGAACTCGAAAGTGATCCGAGGTCGAGCTGCCCTCGGCGTTAGGAGGGGGGCCGCTCCCAAGAGTCCGTGAGCCTAATCTGGCCGTCGTCCGATGACGTTCGCAAACTTCATCCCAGGCGCGCTGCCGCTCAATGTGGCCGAAAGAGTCGCCGCCGCCGCAGGGCCTCGGTCGTGGTCGTCGTGGTCGATGTTGGCCGCCATGTCATCATGCTGGGTCCTCCAGCACGTTCTCCAGCCGAGATCTGTACAGGTCCTTATTGTCAATTCACGAGTAGCACAACTCCCTCGGGGCGGAAGTGCTGAGCCTGGGGCGGCGATGACGTGTTGGCACAGCCAGCGTCGCGGTCTACTTTCGCGTCGGGCGCTCCAGGGCATCGATCTCATCAGGCGACAGGTAGTCTCTTTTCTTTTCCATCAACGCGCTTGGAGGTACGTGTTCGTAGAGCCAGATCCGATACTGCTTGAGACCTTGGGCGTATCCTCGCCTCAGTGCCTCGACATCTGCGCGTTTCTCGAATCGTTCTCTGAAGTCCTTACCAGCAAACCGCAACAGGCCGAGAAGGTGGAGCCGATTGCCCTTGGCGTAGTACGCCAGGTGAGCCAGTTCGTGAGCGACGATCGCCCGCCTGGCTTCCTCGGGGGCCGTAAGAAGGTTGGCCCCTGAATTCACCCGAATCACATAACGCATCCGGCGCCCGAGGATGAACTGCGAGAGGCTGAATCGCGCTTGAAAATAATCGGAGTCGCTGGTGAACTGTTCGATGCGAATGTCCTTTTTGGCGAGTTCCGGGAAAGAAGAAGACCGGACGTTGCGGACCAGCCGCTCCGCCCATTCAGGAGCGCCTGGCTGACCTCGCGCAACGGGAATACAGGCGAGGAAGATAGCCACGAGGATTGTTGATCGACATCGAATCATCGCAGATCTGGCCAACCTACATAGTTTACGGCGGAATATGGCGCAGCCGTGAAGACATCTATCGGTGGTGATCCAACGAGTCCCGGTCGCGGGTCAGTGGCATCTAAATGAAAAGGAGATCACTCGAATGCGAATCCTCGCGATATCCGGCAGCCTTCGGGCTTTTTCTTCCAATACCGCTCTCTTGCAAGCAGCAGCGGAATTGGCTCCGCAGGGCGTCGAAGTAGTCCTTTACGACGGACTCGGCGGTCTCCCGCACTTCAATCCGGACCTCGATGGCGAGCCGGTGGCGCCGGCCGTGAGCGGCTGGCGATCCAAGCTACGGGATGCGGCCGGCGTGGTGTTCTCCGTACCCGAATACGCACACGGTGTTCCCGGCGTCTTGAAGAACAGCCTTGACTGGGTGGTCGGCAGCGGTGAGTTGGTAGACAAACCCGTCACGCTTTTCAATGCGTCGCCGCGTGGTACGTATGCCCAGGCATCGCTTACGGAAACGCTTACCGTGATGTCGGCCAAGGTTGTGCCCGAAGCGTCGGTTACTCTGCAACTCCTGGGAAAACCAGTCGCTGCGGGCCAGATCGTTGCAGATCCGGGAATGGCGGCTGTGGTGCGCTCCGCTCTCGAAATATTCGCTGGTGCGATCGAGACGATCAAGACTGCCCGCTAGATTCTTCGCTGTCATTGGGAATAATCCGCAGTGGTCGTGGCCTTTGTTGACACGCTGGAGAGACATCCACATGACACACGAAGAGCTCCGACTGGAAGAGACGCGACAAAAAAGGGCGCATTGGCAGCGCTGGGGCCCTTACCTCAGCGAGCGCGCCTGGGGAACGGTCCGCGAGGACTACAGCCCGTATGGCAACGCCTGGGAGTATCTGTCGCACGATCACGCGCGATCCAGAGCCTACCGGTGGAACGAGGATGGTATCGCGGGAATCTGCGACCGCCATCAGTACATCTGTTTTGCCGTCTCCATGTGGAACGGGCGCGATCCGATCCTGAAAGAACGGCTGTTCGGCCTAACGGGCAACGAGGGTAATCATGGAGAGGACGTTAAGGAGTGTTACTACTATTTAGACAGCACCCCCACGCATTCGTACATGAAGTACCTGTACAAGTATCCGCAGGCTGCGTTTCCATACTCCCAATTGGTGGATGAGAACCGCCGGCGAGACAAGCATAGCCAGGAATTCGAGCTGATGGATACGGGCGTGTTTTCGGACAACCGGTACTTCGACGTGTCGGTGGAATACGCGAAAAGTGCTCCCGAAGACATCCTGATTCGGATCACCGTAACTAACCATGGTCCTGAGCGCGCTGAGTTCCATCTGCTTCCCACCGTATGGTTTCGGAATACGTGGTCATGGGGAAATGAGAGCGGGCAGCGACCCGTTTTGCGAGAGCTGAACGGCGCGATTGAACTTGAGCATCATGAGCTGGGAGAGCGACTGCTCGAGTGCGACGGTCGCCCCGAGCTTCTGTTCACCGAGAACGAAACGAACCTGCAGCGACTCTTCGGAGCGGCAAATGCTTCTCCTTACGTCAAGGACGGGATCAACGACTACGTTGTGAACGGCGCCTCCACGGCCGTCAATCCGGCACACGTGGGCACCAAGGCCGCGGCTCGGTACGCCCTCTCTCTCGGCCCGGGTGAAACCCAAACGGTGCGTCTGAGGCTGGCTCGTTCGAGGCGCGCAGAGGAGCCGTTCAGCGCTAGCTTCGACGACCTATTCGTCGAACGGATGCGCGAAGCTGACGAGTTCTATTCAACCGTAATTCCGACGGATCTGGCACCGGACGCTAGGAACGTGATGCGGCAGGCCCTCGCTGGCATGCTGTGGTCGAAGCAGTTCTATCACTATGTGGTCCGCGATTGGCTGAAGGGGGATCCGGGAGCGCCCGCTCCTCCGGCCGAGCGGGTAAGCGGGCGGAACCATGAGTGGTCTCACCTGTATAATGCCGACGTCATTTCGATGCCTGACAAATGGGAGTATCCCTGGTACGCCGCATGGGATCTGGCGTTTCATTGCGTACCGCTGGCGCTGGTGGATTGCGAGTTTGCCAAGCAGCAACTTGTGCTGATGACACGCGAGTGGTACATGCATCCCAACGGTCAGCTCCCCGCTTATGAGTGGGCGTTCGGCGATGTCAATCCGCCGGTGCATGCCTGGGCGGCCTGGCGCGTTTACAAGATCGACAAGAAGCGTCGCGGCGTCGGCGATCGTGCCTTCCTGGCGCGGATCTTTCAGAAGCTGCTCCTCAACTTCACTTGGTGGGTGAATCGGAAGGATAGCGAAGGGCGGAACGTGTTCCAGGGCGGCTTCCTCGGTCTCGACAACATCGGCGTCTTCGACCGAAGCGCACCGCTGCCAACCGGTGGCCACATTGAGCAGGCAGACGGCACGGGATGGATGGCCATGTACTGTCTGAATCTGCTGGCGATCGCAATGGAACTGGCGAGCGAAGATCCGTCCTACGAGGACGTCGCCAGCAAATTCTGGGAGCACTTCCTCTACATCGCGAACGCGATCAATCACCTGGGCAGCGACGGCACAGGAATGTGGAGCGAAGAAGATGGATTCTTCTACGATGTCCTGCACATGCCGGACGATGGCCATGTTCCGTTGAAGGTCCGGTCGATGGTCGGGCTGATTCCGCTGTTCGCAGTGGAAACAATCGAGCCGCGGATCTGCGACAGGCTCGAAGGCTTCAAGCGGCGGCTGGAGTGGTTCGTGGAGCATCGCAAAGATCTGACGCACAACGTCGCTTGCATGCACACGCCAGGCGAGGGAGATCGGCGACTGCTCTCGATCGTCGATAGCGACCAACTGCGAAAGATACTGAGAGTCATGCTCGATGAGCGGGAATTCCTCTCCCCATACGGCATCCGGGCGATTTCGCGGATCCACCATGAGCAGCCATATGTTCTCCGCGCGAACGGCATGGAGTATCGAGTGGACTACGAGCCTGGCGAATCCTCAACCGGACTCTTCGGCGGCAATTCCAATTGGCGAGGGCCGATCTGGTTCCCGGTGAACTTTCTGCTCATCGAATCGCTGCAGAAGTTCCATCATTACCTGGGCGATGACTTTAAGGTCGAATGCCCGACTGGTTCTGGGCAGATGATGACGCTGTGGGAAGTGGCGGCCGAATTGTCGCGCCGCATGACGCGGATTTTCCTGAAAGGGTCGGACGGCAGGCGGCCCGTGCACGGCGTCAATCATCTATATCATGAGGACCCGAACTGGCAGGACCTGGTTCTCTTTTACGAGTACTTCCACGGCGACAACGGGTCCGGCGTCGGCGCTAGCCACCAGACCGGCTGGACCGGCGTGGTGGCGAAGTTGCTGCAACAGAGCGGAGACCGGGTCACAGGGCACGACCGGGCTCAGATCGCGCTAGAGGTACCAGAACTCGAGGCCGTGTCAGGAGACTAAGATGAGCCAATTCGATGAGTCTGTGTGTCGCAATCTGGATGTCGCTATCCATCGCGAGTGGCTGGAGACCAATGGGATCGGAGGCTTCGCCTCCTCTACTATCACCGGGTTGAATACGCGGCGTTACCACGGGCTGCTGGTGGCCGCGACCAAGCCCCCTGTCGGCCGAATGGTCCTTCTATCCAAGCTGGAAGAGACCCTTATCGTCGGGGCCCGGCGTTTCGACCTTTCGTGCAATCGATATCCTGGCGTCATTCATCCCCAGGGCCAAATGTACCTCAAGCAGTTTCGTCAGGATCCGTTCCCTGTTTTTGTGTACGAGGTAGACTGGCTGGAACTGGAGAAGTCGGTGTTCATGGTCCACGGGGAGAACACGACTGTAGTTCAATACGAACTGCGAGGATCACTCCAGGGCGACTGCACACTCGAACTACGCGCCTTGATTGCGTTCCGCGACTATCACAGCACTACTCATGAAAACGGCGCGCTCAATCCGTCACTCGAAATCGAACCCGGCCGCGTGATGTGTTCGCCCTACCAGGGATGCCCGAATCTCTACATAGCCCACAGCGGTGCCGAAGTTCGGCGGGCCGGCGATTGGTACCGCAACCTCGAATATTCGGTGGAGGAGCAGCGCGGCCTCGACTACCGGGAGGATCTCTTCAATCCGATAGTGATGACCTTCGACCTGTGCCAGGACCATCGAGCATCCGTAGTTGCGTCGACTGAAGCACGAACCTGGGATTCTGCCGATCGGCTGCGTTCCGTGGAAACCCGCCGCCGTGCCGATGTCATGGCGGCTGCACCCTCTGACGATCCGTTGGTACG